>JAUSPT010000069.1 GCA_030652805.1 bacterium
CGCATTCTCTCTTCTCCTTTCTCCCCGAAAGCTTTCGGGGATTTTGTTTTTTCCATAGGAGAGAGAGGATAGCCCTTTACTTTTTATCCTTCAATCACTTTTGCATAAAATATTTTACATTACCCCGTTCTAACTAATTCTTCCCTTTTTACCCCAATTAGAGTAATATTTGGAGCATGAAAAAAGCAGTTACCACAAACAATCCAGAAGAAACAAAGTGTCTGGGTAAAAAAATAGGCAGGTTCTTAAAAGAGGGAGATGTTATTGCATTGGTTGGGAACCTAGGTGCGGGCAAGACTGTTATTGCTAATGGCTTATGCACAGGACTTGGAGTAAAGGAAGATTATATAACAAGTCCGACTTACACAATAATCAATCAATATGATGGGAGAATTCCTGTTTATCACATTGATCTATATAGATTAAATGATTCAAAAGAGCTTTACAACATAGGCTGGGATGAATATATCTATGGAAACGGAACATGTATAATAGAATGGGCAGATAAGGCAGCTGAGATGTTACCTGAAGAATATCTAATGGTAAACATAGAAGTAACTGGAAAGGATAAGAGAAAAATAACTTTACAGGCAAAAGGAGTGTCATATAAAAATCTACTGGAAAGAGTGAAATAAAATGAGAATACTTGGTATTGAAACCGCTACTAATGTCTGCAGTGTGTGTATACTGGAGAATTCCCAGCTTATAGCGGAATACACAACGAATATAACAAAAACACATTCACAGCGTCTTATGCCAATGATAAAACATGTTCTTGCAAATGTCGAATTAATCCCAAAGGATATAGGAGCTATTGCTGTTTCAATAGGACCAGGGTCTTTTACTGGGATTAGAATAAGTATTAGTGCAGCAAAAGGAATAGCAGTGGCACTTAACATTCAAACAGTTGGAGTTTCTACATTGGATGGAATCGCATATAACCTGATGAATTCATACACTGGCCAAGTATGTGTAATCACAGACGCAAGAAGAAAGCAAGTATATACAGCGATTTATGAAATACCAAATATGAAAAAGATGACTAGTGACATGGTCCTTCCGATTGAAGAATTGATTAAGAAAATAAAAAAGAAAACAATCTTTATCGGCAATGCATGCGCACTATATTGCAATACATTAAAAAAAGAATTGGGCGATTTGGCGGTTGTGTGTCCTTCTCATTCAGGTATTCCACGCGCTTCGAGTATTGCGTTTTTGGGTGAGAAGATATTAAAAGAAGGTAAGGGTTTGAGTCATTTTGACTTGAAACCAAATTATGTAAGATTATCGGATGCAGAAATGAAATGGAAGGAAAAGCATGGAAAAATTAAGTAAAGAATCCCTTGAGGCTCATAAAAAATTAAAAGGTAAGATTGAAATAAAGAGCAAGATTAAACTAAACAACATTCATGACTTAAGCATTGCCTATACTCCCGGAGTTGCAGAACCATGCAGGCAAATCTTCAGAAATAGGGAGAAGATTTATGACCTTACCTCAAAATGGAACACAATAGCTATTGTTACTGATGGAAGCGCTGTTTTAGGCTTAGGCAATATTGGAGCAGATGCATCTTTGCCTGTTATGGAAGGGAAAGCTGTTCTTTTCAAACAATTTGGAGGGGTAGATGCTTTTCCTATATGCATAAACTCACAAGACACTGATGAAATAGTAAAAACAGTGAGACTAATTTCTCCAGCTTTTGGAGGAATTAATCTTGAGGATATATCAGCCCCAAGATGTTTTATCATAGAAGAAAAACTTAAAAGAGAGCTAGACATTCCTGTATTTCATGATGATCAGCATGGAACAGCAGTTGTTGTGTATGCTGCATTGCTTAATGCCTTAAAATTAGTTAGCAGACAAATAGACAAAATAAAAGTTGTTATTCTTGGAGCAGGAGCAGCTGGGATTGCCATCTCAAAGTTGCTTACTAACGCAGGATGCAGGAATATTCTTATATGCGATAGAGCAGGCATAATACACAAAAACAGAGAAGGCAATATGAATTTTGCAAAGAAGGAGATTTCGAAAATTACGAACCCTGAGAACTTATCAGGAACTCTGGCAGATGCTACAGTTGGAGCTGATGTCTTTATAGGAGTATCAGGCCCTGAACTGGTCACAGGAGAGATGATCAGCAAGATGAATAAAGAGGCAGTTGTTTTTGCCATGTCAAATCCCGTTCCTGAAATCGCACCTGAAGAGGCTAAGCGGGCTGGAGCAAGGATTATTGGAACAGGTCGCAGCGATCTGCCAAACCAGATTAATAATGTACTTGCTTTTCCAGGAATATTCAGAGGCGCGTTGGATGTAAGAGCGTCAGATATAAACGAAGATATGAAAATAGCGGCTGCAGAGGCATTATCAAGCTTAATATCAAATAAAGAATTACATGACGATTACATAATTGTTAATCCTTTTGATAAAAGAATAAAAAGCGCTGTTTCCAAAGCCGTTGCAAAAGCAGCTAGGGCCAGTGGTGTTGCAAGGAAGTAAATATGAAATACCGCACTATTGCACAGATTAACCTGAAAGCTATAGGGCATAACATTGCCCGGATAAGAAAAATAGTTGGTAAAGATAGAAAAATTCTTGCGGCAGTTAAGGCGAATGCTTATGGGCACGGAGATGCAGAGGCAGCAAAAACCGCAGCAGAATACGGAGTTAGCTATCTTGGTGTTGCCAATATTGAAGAAGCTATCCACCTGCGCAGAGCGGATATAAATATACCGATTTTAATACTTGGCTGTTCATTTAAATATGAAATAGGGGACATCCTTTCATATAATATAAGTCCAACTATAGCAGACATGGACTTTGCAGAAGCATTGAATAGAAAAGCAACAGAGTTCCCTAATAAAGTAGCAGTACATGTTAAAATTGATACCGGGATGGGACGGATAGGTTCATGCTTTGAACATGCTGTAGATTTTGTAAAAGAGCTCGCTAAATTAGAAAACCTGTTCTTAGAGGGTATATTTACACATTTTCCTTCTTCTGATGAAGCTGATAAAAGTTTCAGTCTGCTTCAAATAAAGCGGTTCAAAGATATTCTGGATAAACTAGAAACCTCAGGGGTCTCAATCCCTATAAAACATATGGCAAACAGTGGAGCCATTCTCTCTAAAAATATTCATGACAGTTTTTTTGATATGGTCCGCCCTGGCTTAATGCTCTATGGAGCATATCCATCACCTTATGTTTCCAATGACATCAAGCTTGAACCAGCTTTGACATTAAAAACAAGGGTTGTTTTTATAAAAGATGTGAAACAAGGTTCTACAATCAGCTATGGAAGAACCCATATAACAAAGTCAAAAGCAAGGCTTGCTGCAATACCAATTGGATATGGCGATGGATACAGCAGATTACTTTCAAACAAAGGAGAGGTGCTGATAAAAGGCAAAAGAGCTCCGATTGTGGGAAGAGTTTGTATGGATCAGTCAATAGTAGATGTGAGTAAAATCCCTGAGGTATGCGTGGGAGATGAAGTTGTTTTAATTGGCAAGCAGGGACGGGGGCAAATAAGTGCTGAGGAAATTGCAGAAAAAATAGGCACAATACCTAATGAAGTATTCTGTATGATTAGTAAAAGAGTTCCGAGAGTATATATTAATAAGGAGTCAAAAGATAAACCATGAAAAAATGCGTTATGGCTTTTGGAGCACATTCTGACGACATAGAGATACAATGCGGAGGAACGTTATTAAAGTTTAAATCTAAAGGGTATGAGTTAATATATGTTGTGGTTACAACGAATGATATGGGATTTTCTCATGGATATAAAGAAAACATTGAGGTAAGAAGAAAGGAAGCAGAAAAAGGAGCAAAGTTTTTGGGAGCAATGCCGTTATTTCTTAATTTTAAAAAGTTTGATATTGCAAATGATAAAAATAAAATTGTTAGCTTTATTGAGGATTCTAATATATTTAACAAATGGAAAAAGCTTCCAGGACGAGAGCCAATTTCAGTAGCTTTTTTCATTCCAGAGTGTGTAATCGAGGTAGCTAACTTGATTGCTAAATATGAACCGGAGATTGTGTTAACTCATAGTCCAGATGATATACACCCCGATCATCATTCTACATCTGTATTGGTATACAGGGCGTTTAAAGAGGCATCAGAAAAGATGAAATTAGGTAGTTTGTATCTCTGGGGTCCTGGTTCATGGGGATTCATAACGGAATTTAACCCAGATATATTTATAGATATAAGTAACTACATAGACAAGAAAAATGAAGCTATTTCACAACACGCCTCTCAGGCAGTAGAATGGATTAAAACATATTTTGGAGAGAGAACAGCTCGCTGGGGAAAGAAGATAGGTGTCAAGCATGCTGAAGGTTTTTACAAAGTCAAAGATATATTAACAAAAGATAAAATTTCTTATATTAATACATTGGAAAGGAGATTTTTGGAATATAAAAAAAGGAATTAGCGATGAATTTTGGAAAATATGATAAAGAATATTACTTTGATTTATCTGATACAAATCTTGAGCCATTATTTGAAGATATTAAATATGTATGGGAGATTTTTCCAAAGATAAAAGAATGGATTGCAAAAAATTTAGTGAGCGAGATTAAAGGACACGTTCAAAGCAATGCATTTATAGGTAAAGATGTTTTTGTAGGTAATGGTACAGTTGTTGAATCAGGTGCTTATATAAAGGGACCAGCTATAATTGGGGAAAATGCAGTTATACGGCATGGAGCATACCTTAGAGAAAATTGTATAATTGAAGATAACTGCATTATTGGACATGCATCGGAGATCAAAAATTCTATAATGTTAAATGGCAGTGCTGTCTCTCATTTTGGGTATGTTGGAGATACAATACTTGGAAATGGAGTGAATTTGGCAGCAGGATGCAAGCTTTCTAATAATAAGAATGATAGCGAGGAAATCACTGTAACCATAGATGGGGAAAAATATTTTACTGGATTGAAACATTTTGGCGCGATTATAGGAGATAACACTAAAATTGGCTGCAATGCAGTCACAAATCCTGGAACATTAATAGGAAAAAACTGCACTATATATCCTTGTTCATCAATTAAGGGAATGCTTGAGTCAAATACCATAGTAAAGTTAAGACAAGAAATAGAAGTAGTAAAAAAGAGAGAAAATTTTGCGAAAAATTAGAATATTACGCATAGTTTCAAATCTAGGAGTGGGTGGTGTTCAGAAAAGAATGGTGTCGCTTTTGCCAAAACTTAACAAAGAGAGGCATGAAATTATCGTATGCAGCTTTAAATCAGGAGAATTGCAGCATTGCCTGGAACAATCCGGAATTCCAGTCCGAATAGTCCCGCGCAGATTCAAGTTTGATCCTGTTTGCATTTATAGACTGTGCTCAATCATGAAGAAAGAAAACATTGATATAGTTCATACTCACTGCCATAAACCCAACACCACAGGGAGAATCGCCGCAAAATTAGCAGGCGTGCCTGTTATAATTGCAAATGAGCATAATGTGGATAGTTGGAAAAGCAACTGGCAGCTAATCCTAGACAGATGGCTTGCTGCATACTCCGATAAAATTATTGCAGTATCAGAAGCAGTTAAAAGCTTTTATGTAGAAAATGCTAATATTTCTACTGATAAGTTTGAGGTTATCTATAATGGAGTGGATTTGGATTTTTGGCAAAGTAATATACCTACAAAGGAAATGATTTTTAAGAAAAAGACGGAATTGGGCTTACTGCAGGGCGATAAAGTAATAGTAACTATAGGCCGTCTTCATCCGCAAAAGGGACATGAATACTTATTAAGAGCAGCAAGAACGATAATCCCCAGAATGAGAAACCTAAAGTTTCTGATAGTTGGAGATGGCCCAATGAAAGATAGTTTAGAATCTGTCTCGGAAAGATTAGGCATAAAAGAGAACGTTGCCTTTACAGGTAAAAGAGACGATGTAAAAGATATACTATACCTCTCAGACATTTCAGTAGTTTCGTCTATTAGAGAAGGGTTCTCAAACGTAGTTTTAGAGTCAATGGCCTGCATCAAGCCGGTTGTTGCAACAGATGTGGGCGGCAACAAGGAGATTATCATTGATGGAGAAAATGGGTTTATTGTTCCTTCCAGAGATGAGGATGTTCTCGCAGATAGGATACTGACATTAGCTGGCAATGAAGAATTGACTAAAAAAATGGGACTTGCTGCCAAAGAGACTGTCAAAAGTTTTTCTTTAAGCCGTATGATTCACAAAACTGAAAAACTCTATGAAGAGTTGATGGATAAAAAAATATGAGACATACCCGTCAGTATTTGGGGGGGGTAACAGTAGCTGTGTGCGTAAGGTATCTGCCTAGAAGCCTAATGCTATTTTTAGGCAATATTCTTGGGGATTTTACATTCTATATACTCAGAATCAGACGAAAACAAGTTTTCAAAAATCTTAGGTTTGCTTTTGGAAATCAAAAAAGCAATATCGAATTGAAAAAGATAGCAAGGGAAATATATAAAAATCTTGGAAAAACACTTCTGGAATTTCTGCAGCTTCCGAGAATGAATGGAACAAGAATAAGAAGAATTGTTGATACATCTGAGCTATGTAAAATAGACCACATTCTAAAAAAAGGGAAAGGAGCTATCTTGCTTGGTGCGCATTTTGGAAACTGGGAACTTTTAGGCGCTGCTTTTGGGCTTTTGGGATATCCTGTAAATGTAATTGGCAGACTTTCAGATAATAGAAGAATAGGAAATGCTATTGACAGGTATAGAAGGCTTGTTGGAATGAAAGTTATTCAGAAGAATGATCCCATTAGAAAGGTGTTTCGCTCACTCAGTAATAATGAACTGGTTGCTATATTAATGGACCAAAATACGAGAAAAGATATGATTTTTGTAGATTTCTTTGGAAGACCTGCAGCTACTGCAAAAGGAATAGCTGTTTTTGCCCTGAGAACAGGAGCTCCAGTTGTTCCAGCTTTTATTGTAAGAGAGAGGAAACACCACAGAATACTTATTGGAAATCCTATATATGCGCATAGTTCTGAAAGCGCAGACAGTGATATACAGAAATATACAGCTCAATTTTCTAAGGTTATTGAATCTTATATCAGGCAATATCCTGACCAGTGGTTCTGGCTGCATAATCGCTGGAAAACCCAGCCTAAAAAATAAGTCAAATAAGAGGTGTTCTAAATGTGGGCAAAAGTTATTAAATATGTTATTGGGACACTGATTGTTATTTGTTTTCTGCATCTATATTTCAGGTATTTTGAATGGAAGAATATTTACTATGCTACTCGTGGAATTAGCAGAACTCCAGAAAGTATTGGTTTAAAGTTTGAAGATATCTTTTTTGAAACAGATGATCATGTTAAGCTGAATGGCTGGTACGTTCCTTGTGAAGGAGCAATATCAACTCTCCTTTTTTGCCATGGGAATGCTGGGAATATAAGCGACCGTCTCGACAGTATATACATATTTCATAATCTTGGTTTGAATGTTCTTATATTTGATTACAGGGGTTATGGCAAAAGCAGGGGATTCTCAACAGAAAAAGGCACTTATCTGGACGCAATGGCTGCATATAAGTGGCTTATTTCAAAGAAAAAGCCGGACGAGAATAAGATTGTTATATTTGGCCGTTCTCTAGGAGGTTCAATAGCAATTGACCTTGCGGCAAAAATTAATAAAGGCTTACTTATTTCAGAAAGTGCATTTACATCTATAATTGATATTGGTAAGGAACTTTATCCATTTCTTCCTATTAAATACTGTGCAAGCATAAAATATGACAGTATTCAAAAAATAAAAAACATAAAGATTCCAAAGCTTATAATACACTCAGAGGAGGATGAGATAATACCTTTTCCCCATGGCGAGAAACTCTTTAAGACGGCTCTTTTCCCTAAACAGTTTTATAAAATGAGCGGAGAGCATAATGATGGCTTTATAATAATGGGTAAAGAATATGAGGAGGCAATAAAAAACTTCATCAAGAAAAATTTGAAATAAGGACGGTGAAACCTGTTGAAGTTTGATATTTAATTTTGTATAATCGAGTCTAAATTAATAATCGCACTCAAAAGCTAATCAACGTAAAGGGGGAGTGTCAATGGCAACAAAGGTTGGAATCAATGGATTTGGAAGGATTGGAAGATTGGTTTTAAAGGCAGGTTTAGGTTCAAATAACCTGGAATTTGTAGCGGTAAATGACCTTACAGATGCAAAAACATTAGCGCATCTTTTCAAATATGATTCCACTTTTGGAATATTTAACGGCACTGTGGAAGCTAAGGACGATGCAATAGTTATTAATGGTAAAGAAATAAAAGTTATTGCTCAGAAAGACCCGTCTCAGCTGCCATGGAAAGCTCTTGGCGTGGAAATTGTTGTTGAATCAACGGGAAGGTTCAGAGACAAGGCACAAGCAAGCGCCCACATTCAGGCAGGAGCAAAGAAAGTAATTATATCAGCTCCGGCAACAAACGAGGATATAACAATTGTATTGGGAGTAAATGAGAATAAATACGATCCTTCTTCACATCATATTATTTCAAACGCCTCCTGCACTACGAATTGTCTGGCTCCGGTTGCAAAGGTTTTGATGGATAATTTCGGTATAACAAAGGGACTGATGACAACAATTCATTCATATACAAGTGATCAGGTTTTACTTGATTTCCCGCATAAGGATTTAAGAAGAGCAAGATCAGCGGCTGTATCAATGATTCCAACAACAACAGGAGCCGCAAAGGCTGTTGCGCTCGTTATCCCTGAATTAAAAGGCAAAGTGGACGGAATGGCTATCAGAGTTCCAACGCAAAATGTGTCTCTGGTTGATCTTGTTGCGAATACGGAGAAAAAAACAAGTGCAGAAGAGGTAAATGCCGCTTTAAAGAATGCAGCAGAGAATGGGTTGAGCAAATATCTCGAATACTGCGATGAACCTTTAGTATCAAAGGATTTTAATGGAAACAGCAAATCCTCGATTGTAGACGCACTGTGTACAAAAGTTATAGAGAGTAATATGGTTAAAGTTCTTGCATGGTATGATAATGAATGGGGTTATTCAAACAGAGTTGTTGATTTAGCTGAGTACATAATTTCAAGGCAGTAAAAAATATGAGCAAATTGTCTTTAAGAGATATAGAAGTCAAAGATAAAAAAGTTTTAATGAGGGTGGATTTTAATGTTCCTCTGGATGGTAACTGTAATATAACAGATGACACTCGCATCAAAGCAGCTTTACCGAGTATTAAGTATTTAATAGAAAAGAGAGCAAAGTTAATACTTGTTTCTCATTTAGGCCGTCCAAAGGGGAACATAATTGAGAAAATGAGATTAACTCCCGTAGGTATAAGGCTGGGGGAATTATTAGGGATAAAAGTTACCAAGCTGAATGATTGTGTTGGTTCTGAAGTTGAAAAAGAAGTAGACAAGTTGAAAATCGGCGAAGTATTACTTCTTGAAAATACGCGCTTTCATAAAGAAGAAGAAAAGAATGATGCAAACTTCTCTCAGTCTATGGCAAAGCTGGCAGATATTTATGTTAACGATGCTTTTGGAACTGCTCATCGCGCACACGCCTCAACAGTCGGAGTGGCAATGTTTGTCAACAAGGCTGCATGCGGCTTTCTGATGGAAAAGGAAATAAAAGCTTTAAGCAAGTTAACAGAGAATCCTGAGAGGCCTTTTACTCTCATTATGGGTGGGGCTAAACTTGCTGACAAAATACCGGTTATGGAAAGACTTATTGACAAAATAGATACTTTGCTGCTCGGAGGCGGGGTAGCATACACCTTTTGCAAGGCAAAAAACTGGACAGTTGGAAACTCTCTTGTAGATGAAAGCAAAATAGACGTTGCAAAAGAAATAATAACAAAAATGCGTAAAGCACGTGCGGAATTACATACCCCTTTAGACCATGTAATAGTTCAGGAAATCTCTGAAGATGCACAAACAATAATAACTGAAAGAGGAGCAGTTCCCGCAGGCTGGATAGGGGTTGATATAGGACCTCAGGCAATCGAAGAGTACAAAACTGAAATTGGGCTTTCAAAAACTGTTTTTTGGAATGGGCCGGTGGGCGTTTTTGAGATAGATAAATTTGCAAAGGGCACTATTGCTATTGCCAAAGAGCTTGCTAAAGTAGACGCATATACTGTCGTTGGAGGCGGAGATTCCATAGCAGCTGTAAATAAGGCAGGTGTGGCAGATAAGATCAGCCATATATCTACCGGCGGAGGCGCATCTCTTGAATATCTTGCAGGCATTGAGCTCCCGGGCATTGCTGCATTAACGGATAAATAATTTTATGTTTACGTTTATAAGTGTAATCCATATTATAGCCTGTGTAAGTCTGATTTTAATTGTTCTCCTTCAGGTGGGAAAAGGAGCAGATATTGCCAGTATGTTTGGCGGAGCAGGTACTCAATCTCTATTTGGAACAAGTTCTGAGACATTTATGACAAAGCTCACCACAGCAATGGCTATAATCTTTGTTCTCACGTCCATCTCCTTGAGCTTTATGTGGATTTCTCATTACAGCGGTACTTCCATAGTGAAAAAGGAAGGTATAAAGCAGGTAGAAGCTGAAGCTGTAAAAGAAGAAGCCGTTGATAAAGAAACAGAGAAGTAAGTTATAGAGATTATACTATGAAGAATATATTACCGCTTCTTGCGGTATTTTTTTTATTTATAAATACACACTCAATCTCTGGCGAACCTGCATATGGCGATGCAATAATTGCAGGCTCAATAGGGGATGCTTCAACGCTTATCCCAATACTGGCTTCAGACGGTGCTTCTCAGGATATTGTAGGGCTGGTATTTAATGGACTTCTTAAGTACGATAAGAACATAAAACTGGTTGGAGATCTGGCAGAATCATGGGAAGTCTCTTCTGATAAACTCACTATTACATTTCATTTGCGGAAAAACGTTAAATGGCACGATGGTTTTCCATTTACAGCTTCTGATGTGATGTTTACATATAAAAAGCTTACAGATCCAGATGTTCCTACTCCATATAGCGGCGACTTTGAACGAATAAAAAAAGCAGAAGTTGTTGCCCCTTATACATTCAAGGTAACCTACAAAGAGCCATTCTCTCCAGCCCTTGCCAGCTGGGGAATGTGGATTATGCCTGAGCATCTTCTAAAAGATAAGAATTTAATCAAGTGTAGTTTTGCGCGGCATCCAATAGGAACAGGACCATATAAGTTTAAAGAATGGAAAACCGGACAAAGAATTGTTCTTAAGGCAAACAACGACTACTTTGAAGGCAGACCATATATAGATAAGTATGTTTACCAGATAATTCCAGACGATGCGACAATGTTTCTTGAACTTAGCGCTGGGAATGTTGATTGGATGGGACTTAATCCTGTTCAATATACTTATCAGACTAATAAGACATGGTTTAAAACTGGTTTCAGCAAATATAAATATCCAAGCTTTGGTTATACCTATCTGGGTTACAACCTTAAAAACCCGTTATTTAAAAATAAACTTGTTAGACAGGCTTTAACATATGCAATTAATAAGACTGAGATTATCAAAGGAGTTTTATTAGGCTTAGGAGAGATCTCAACGGGTCCTTTTCCTCCTGAATCCTGGGCATACAACAAACATGTGAGAAGATACCCGTATAATCCGCTAAAGGCAAAAGAAATACTGAAACTGTGCGGGTGGGAGGACCATGACGGAGATGGCTGGATTGATAAAGATGGAAAAAAGTTCGAATTTGAGATTATAACAAATCAGGGGAATGCACAGAGAAAGAAATGCGCAGAAATTATACAGCAGAATCTCAGACTTGTTGGTATTAAGGTAGATATAAGAATAATTGAATGGGCCTCTTTTCTAAATGAATTCATTTATAAAAAAAGGTTTGATACTATTTTACTTGCATGGGGTCTGGGCAGAGATCCTGATAGTTTTGATATCTGGCATTCATCTAAAACAAAAGAGAAAGAATTTAACTTTATTTCCTATAATAATCCAGAGGTAGATAAGCTCCTGGACGATGGAAGAAAGGAATTTGAAATAGAGAAAAGGAGACAGATTTATCATAGGATCCACGAGGTTTTAGCTGAAGACCAGGCATATACATTTTTATATGTGCCTGATTCGCTTCCGGTTGTTCATACACGCTTTAAAGGTATAGAAGTCTCTCCGATCGGAATAGGCTACGATTTTATAAAATGGTATGTTCCGAAGCATCTGCAGAAATATACGCAATAGGACAAATTCTATTTTTTTATATGCTCCTGCCACTTCTCATCAAGACGTTCTAGATTTTCAAAGTCAAATTGATAACTGCTTCTAAGCGCATCTTCAAAACTCTTTCCATCACGCAAAGCTCTGCAGAGATTAGTAAATCTATACTGGCCTTTGCTCCTCAAAAAATCTACAAGAGAATAGGATATGCTATAGAAAAGTAAGACTTTTTCTTCATCTTCGGGATAACCAGTTTTATCAAGCACTTCATAAATGGAAAGACAGGCGTCTTTTTTTAATTCTTCCTTTATTGCACTTATATATCCTGACTTGCTTGTTAGCTCCATACTCACAGCCAGTCCTTCATTGAACCACAGAGGAATATTCTTCTCTATAAAATCGGCTAAAATAAGATGTGTCATTTCATGTGGCAGAAGAGAAATTAAAAAATTTTCTGACTCTTTATAGCTTACTATCTCTCTTTTATCATAATTGGCAAATCCTGCTGACCAGGATGGAATGTCGTTGTTTTCTAGATAATTCTTCTTATTTGCATATACGTATATCTTGCATCTTTTATCAAATGTCCAGAATTTCCCAAATCTGGTAAAGCCCACGCTTCTGTCTAACTGCTTATAATATTCTTCTGCTTTGTACCCAACGCGCTGAGTAAAACTTAAATCCTCTTCATAATATACTGAAAAATGATCGGATTTATAGATTTTCCAGTCTTCAGCTAGTATATTACACCCTAAAAAAAGAAAAAGTATAAGTGCAAAAAATAATGTCAAATGCCAAAGCTTCTTTGTGCCTATACCGTTTGTCATTTATTGTTCCAGATACTTTTGAATATTCTTTATCTTTTGCTGAATATTGCGAGCTTCTGTGATCTCAGTAACTAAACTCACGCAGCGAGCACCAGCTTTTATTACTTTAGCTATGTTATGCTCTTTAATTCCTCCTATTGCAACAAAAGGAAGATGGATGTTCTTAGATACATATCTTATATACTCAAGTCCTACTGCTTGAGCTGTGATTTTTTTAGTTTGTGTATTATAAATTGGCCCAACTCCTATATAATCTGCTCCTGTTCTCAGCGCTTCTTTGGCTTGCTTTGGGTTATGTGTGGAAAGACCGATAAACTGATTTGAATTAAGCAACTTACGGACCTCTTTGAGAGGAAGATCATCCTGCCCAATATGGATACCATCTGCCTCACAAAGAATAGCAAGCTCAACATCATCATTAATGATAAATAGAGCATTGTATTTTTGAGTAATCTTCCTCAACCAGCAACATTCTTCATATTTAATTTTCTTTGTGCGAAATTTTTCTCTGTATTGAATAATTCTAATCCCGGCTTTAAGCATCTCGCTAACCACATATTCGTTTCCTCTTCCACAACTTGTTTCAAAACAAGTGATGCCATAAATTTGACCGGAGAATATATTTTTTAGATTAGGTTTCATCTGATTATATTAAATCATAAGTAATATGCATATCAAGCATTTTATCTGGTGTTTTTAAATTACATTTGATAAAATTGCTTGTGTTGTGTAATTGATTAGGGAGATTAAAGTGAAGACCTATGAAGAAATAAATGAAAGGATAAGAAAAGGCGAAGCAGTAGTTGTAACTGCTGAGGAGATTATTGATATAGTTGAAGAAAAAGGCATAAAAAAAGCTGCAAAAGAAGTAGATGTTGTAACAACAGGCACATTTGCTCCAATGTGTTCCTCAGGTGCTTTTATTAATTTTAAAAATTCAAAACCAAAGATAAAAGCTCAGAAAGTATGGTTAAATGGCATTAATACATATGCTGGGCTTGCCGCTGCTGATATTTATCTTGGAGTAACAGAACTTCCTGATGAAGATTTATTAAATAAAGTATTTCCGGGCAACTTCAAATATGGAGGAGGACATGTAATAGAGGATTTAGTTGCCGGCAAGCATATAAAACTCAAAGCAATATCTTATGGAACGGATTGTTATCCAAAGAAAGAGATTGAAACCGTAATAGACATAAAAAGTGTAAACCAGGCTATTTTAACAAACCCAAGAAATGCATATCAAAATTACAATGTTGCAATAAATAAATATTCTGACAGAAACATATACACCTATATGGGAATTCTAAAGCCGAACATTGGCAATGCGAATTACTGCAGCGCCGGACAATTAAGCCCTTTACTAAACGACCCTTTTTATAAGACTATTGGCATAGGTACAAGAATATTTCTTGGAGGAGGAGAGGGATATGTTTATTGGGAGGGAACCCAGCATAATCCGTATGTTAAAAGAGGTCCTAATGGTGTGGTAAGAGCTCCAGCAGGAACTATTGCTGTAGTTGGAGATTTAAAAGGGATGTCTCCGGAATGGCTGAAAGGCACAAGTATTACAGGGTATGGGGTAACTTTAACCATTGGCATAGGCATTCCAATCCCTATTTTAAGCGAGGATATAGTTAAATATACAGCTGTAAAGGATGAGGATATTTATACTCAAATCGTGGATTATAGTAAGGACTATCCTAATGGAGTCAACAAAAGCTATGGCGAGGTTAATTATAAGCAGTTAAGAGATGGATATATAGAGATAGAAGGAAAACAAGTTCCTACAGGTGCATTGTCAAGCTATAAGAAGGCAAGAGAAATAGCAGAAATTCTTAAACGTAGGATTAAAAAGGGGAGATTTGAACTGACAAAGCCGGTTAAATCTCTTTCTTCGGGAGAATAAGGATGATTAAGAAAAGGGTTGTTTTAACTTTCCCACACGAAATAGTCAGCCAGCCGGTCGTATATCATCTTGTCAAGGATTACAATTTGATGATAAACATACTCAGAGCCAGAGTTACTCCACAGGAGCAGGGGAGATTAGTAGTAGAAATAAGCGGCAGGAAAAAAGAGCTGGAAACCGGCATGAATTATCTGGCTGAGTTAAATATAGATATTCAGCCGCTTGCACAGGACATTAAATGGCACGAAAGCAAATGTGTCCACTGCACTGCTTGCATACCGCATTGTCCTACAAATGCTATATTCTTAAACAGAGATACAATGAAAGTATCATTTGATAAGCAAAAGTGTATAGCGTGTGAACTTTGTATTCCTGCCTGCCCATATCAAGCAATTGAAATCGTAATTTAATTTAGCTAAGGTCTTGCACATTCAATATATTACTTTGCAATTCGTGCAACTGGTATCGCTTTGGCTTCAAGCATACTCCTGATATCGCCTCTTTTAACAGCAATTTTTTCCTACTTTATTTTTGGCGAGATTCTTACAACAGGGCAGTTAATATCAGGTTCTGTACTCTTGATTGGCGGGTATATTGTTTCCAAGAGTAAAGGAATTAAATAAATCTTTATTCAATTCCTAACTTTAGAACTCTGTTCACATTCTGCCAGCTTATTTTCTTAAATGCCTCTTTTGAAATATTTCCTTCCTTATAAGCGTTTCTCAAAAATTCTGCATGACGATGGTCGTTTGTTGGAGAGCAAATATCTGTTCCAAAGAAAAGCTTATCCTGAAATTTCTCAATAAATGCATATCCAAATTCTGGGTCACGGGTTAAGGCATTATAACCACTGCCTGCAGATATATCTCCATATAGATTTGGATATTCTTTCATAAGTCTGGGAACTGTGCCTCCTGAGGTAACCTTTCCTTCCGGATAGGTATTTCTATTTTCATTCGTTACATCTCCGCTGATCTCTGACCAGAAGGGTTGAGAATGCCCGATAAATATCAAATCAGGGAAGTCTTTCAAGGACTTTTCCAAACGCGGCAGATGCAGATTATCTATAAGACCGTAGCAATTCCCTTTTTGAGGAGCGATGTGGAAAAGAAGAGGCATTTGGCTTTTTTGACAGTGTTTAAATAAGTTCTGGACAAGAAGGTCATCAAAATATAGGTTCGCACATACTTCTCCGACTCCTTTGCATCCTTTTTCCTTGTAAAAAAGCAGTTGGCGTGAGAGATCAGCGTCAGGACTGTTTTTTTCAGCCCGCGGGTCAATATTACAGAAAGGAATGAATCTGTCAGGATATTTTTCGCAAACATCCATGATATCCTCCACTGTTGAAAATTGCTTTCTGCACTCAGGATTTACTCCAGGCAGGAGAATTCCCTTATCAACCCCTGCCCTGTCCATCATTTCTATCAACTCCTCTGGAGACGCATAATTATCCCCTTTTTCATTTCTTGGAAGAGATTTTTTCCTCGTAGTATGCAAATGAACGTCAATAAACATAGTCTGTCTCCTATTTTCTCAAAATAAGTGATTCAATAAGGTGTAGCATATATGAGGTTAGATGTCTATGCAATGTGCTGGCTGGGCACATAGGTAACACTTTTTGTTTAAGATTCTCATTGTGATTCTCAATATATCTCATGGGTGTTAAATAATCAAGCGCTTGATGAGGGCGATTAAAATTGTACTCAATCAGCCAATTTGTTACAGCT
>JAUSPT010000070.1 GCA_030652805.1 bacterium
AGCTGTAACAAATTGGCTGATTGAGTACAATTTTAATCGCCCTCATCAAGCGCTTGATTATTTAACACCCATGAGATATATTGAGAATCACAATGAGAATCTTAAACAAAAAGTGTTACCTATGTGCCCAGCCAGCACAAATTAGGCAATAAAATCAACAATCTGATATAATGATAGAAATAGCATCTATCTATTCTTGCGAAAAAAGAGGAATAAGGCAATGATAAAATATAATAATAGTTCTGTTGTTGAGAAAATTGCGATTGAAAGATCAGGGAAGAAAATTCAATATCCTCCTACTGAAAAAATAAAAGTTGTTGAGGTTGCGAATTTCCCAACACTTGGTAAATTGACAGCGATTCGCTTTATTGAATGGCTCTTGTTAAATCCAGGTGGTGTAGTCTCTCTTCCGACTGGGAAAACCCCTGAATATTTTATCAAGTGGGTAACATACTTCTTGCAAAATTGGAACAAAAAAGACATCAAAAAAGAACTTAGTGAATGGGGTCTGATTATAAAAGACAAACCTGAAATATCTTCTTTTGTCTTTGTTCAAATTGATGAATTTTATCCAATGAATCCTGAACACGAAAATAGCTTTGCGTACTATATAAAAAAATTTTATTTTAAGGGTTTTGGTCTTGATCCGAAAAAAGCACTGCTTATGGATACATGGGAAATTGGTGCTCCATTCGGTAAAAATCTTGACTGGATATTTCCCGAAAATAAAGTTGACCTTTCACTGCAATATCGAAAATCTTCAAATGAACAGGAAGAATTGCAACGTAAAGCGTTATGCGACATGTCTCAATTTGCCATGGAATACGAGGAAAAGATTGAAGAGTTAGGAGGAATTGGATTTTTCCTTGGCGGAATAGGGCCTGACGGGCACATAGGTTTTAATATAAAAGGTTCAGACCATTTTAGCACAACGCGGCTCGCTCACATAAATTATGAGACAGCAGCTGTAGCTGCTACTGACCTTGGAGGGATTGAAACTGCCAGGAATAAAGCAGTTATTACTATAGGGCTGGACACGATTACAAAAAACGATTCTGCAACAGCTATTATTATTGCTGCTGGTGAGAGTAAAGCAAAAGTAATCAAGAACGCAATAGAAGAGCAGCCATTAATTCTTTATCCTGCAACAGTATTGCAAAAATTACCAGCAGCGCGGTTTTATCTTACCAAAGGCGCAGCAAAACAGCTTATTGAGAGAAAATATGAATGTTTGAAATTAATGCCGAAAATTCCCTGCAATTCAATTTCAGAAACACTTATTGATATTGCTTATGCGAATAAAAAGAAATTAACAGAATTGACAAGTAAAGAACTAAGGAAAGATAGGATAGGGAGTTTACTGCTCGATAAGAAAATCAATCTTAAAAAGCAGACCCAAGAATTATCTTTGAGTTTAAAAGATGAAATTGAAAAAGGAGCAGAAGATCTTGATGGCTTAACTTTTCTACATACAGCGCCTCATCATGATGATATTATGCTTGGATATCTTCCCAGTGTTTTACATCTAGTTAGAAAACCAAAGAATTCTCATTATTTCGCGACAATGACCAGCGGATTCACGTCTGTATCTAATTCATATTTACTTGCTCAACTTAAAAATTTAGAGAAATTTATTAAAAAAGAACTGACCTCAAAAGAGCTGAATAAAAAGCAGTATTTTTCTCCACATAATATAATTGCACGCAATAGAGATGTTTATAATTATCTTGACGGAATTGCAAATAACAGTGCGTTTACACAAAGAGAAGCGGAAGCAAGAAGGATGATGAGAAATATAGTAGAACTTATCGGCAATTATGATAATCGAGCTGTGAAACAAAAAATTCAGGATGTACAGAATTATCTATCAAGCGCATATCCTGGAAAAAAAGATATTCCTGTTGTTCAGAAACTAAAGGGCATGATCAGGGAGTGGGAAGAAGAACTTTTGTGGGCGCATCTCGGATTTAATTGTTCCTATATTTTCCATTTGCGACTGGGTTTTTATAGCGGTGACATCTTTACTCCGAAACCGAAATGGTCAACAGATATTGAGCCTACGATTTCTCTGCTAAGAAAAATTAATCCCGATATACTTACTGTGGCACTTGATCCAGAAGGAACGGGTCCTGACACTCATTATAAAGTTCTTCAAATAATATCTGAGGCGGTAAAAGTTTTCCTTGAAGAAAATCCAAACAAAAAGTTAAAAATATGGGGATACAGAAATATATGGTATCGTTTCCATCCTTCAGAGGCTGATCTTTTTGTTCCTGTTTCAATGAATTCAATGGCAATTATGAATAAAGCTTTTAACATTTGTTTTGGCTCTCAGAAAACAGCATCTTTCCCGAGTTATGAATATGATGGACCTTTTTGTGATTTAGCACAGAAAATAATGGCAGAGCAGTATTCAGTCATCAAAACATGCTTAGGAAGAGATTTCTTTTATATGAACAATTCTCCTATGCTTCGCGCAACACGCGGTTTTGTTTTTCTTAGATGTATGGATGCTGAAGAATTTCTAAGAGAAGCACTTTCTAAAAAAGAACTTACAGAAGGGAAAATTTAGTTATTTTCTTTTCTTGCTTTTCTAACTATTGTATTTCTTTCATCCTGTGTGGCTTTCTTAACATATCTTAAAAGCTCGATATCCTCTTCTGTCAATTCCCTATTGCGCCTGCTCATGGATATTTTTAAAGTTTTGAGCATTTCCTCTAATTCGTGTCCTTTGGTAATCTTTCCTTTACAATACCAAACAAAAGAAGGAATGTATTTAGGCAGCAAACAGCCGGTTGTAACAAGCATACATAAAACGCCAATAGATGTTCCTGTGTTTAACAGCGTTCCTATACTTGTTTTAGTATAATCTCCAATAAAACATCCAACCTTATTGTCATTTGTATCAAAAAGCTGTCCTTTTATGTAAACCTGCACTGAGCCGTAATCGTTTTTTAGGTCGCTGTTCGTTGTTTGTGCGCCAAGATTAACCCATTCTCCAATATATGCATGGCCAAGAAAACCGTCATGATACTTATTGCTGTAGCCATGAATTATGCTCTCTTCAATCTCTCCGCCAACTCTGCAAACAGGTCCTATTGAAGAGCCTTCTCTTAGCTTTGTTCCAAAAAGCGTTGAGCCCTTTCCTATTGAACACGGACCTTCAATTCTTGTAAAAGGAGTTACTGTCACATCCTCATCTATTATTACAGGACCCCCTGCAGTTTCTATTATAGTATGCGGCTGAATCTCTGTGCCTTTACCAATATGCACCTTACTCCTATCTCCATAAATAATCGCTCCTTCTGCCATGTTCCCGAATATACCCTTTTGGGGAAGTTTATTAAAATCATCTTCAATAGCTTTGCCATTATTATGAATCACTTCCCATAAATAGTTAAGCAAAGTAACGGACATTTCTTTTCTTGGCAGAACTTGTTTTATATTCTTCAAAACAACTTCAAATGAATCTGCTCTGCATTTATCTAAAGTCTGTTTCTTCACTCTTGCATAAACGAGTGTATTATCCATAATGCCTATTTCTTCATCTCCCTCAGCCTGGATATCTGTATTCATAAAAAGAGTACGGCCATTAAACATTAATATATCATCGTTTAAAGCAGATAGGTCATTTACAGACTTCCCTTCAACTCTTTTTCTGAATGTCGGTGCGATCCAATCCCTGAGAAAGAAACATGTTTCCATGTCAGGAAAAGCTCTCAGTATTTTCTCATACAAAAGAGTGTGCCCGCATCTCAATTCAAAGATTGGTCTTGTTAATGTTATCGGATAAAAATTCTCAAATGTGTCGTCTTCAAATATACAAAGTTTCATATTAGACATCTCCTTGTTATTATTAAGGGGCATTGCCCCTAACTTGCTATTTTTATACTATCTCTTGCAATCATAAGTTCTTCATTAGTAGGTACAACAAGAAGTTTGATTCTGGAAGAGTCTTTACTAATAACTGCTTCTTGTTCAAAACAGTTGTTATTTTTGGACTCATCAAGTTCAATTCCAAGGTATTCAAGATCCTGACATATATTTTTTCTAACAGGTTTTGCCTTATCACCGATGCCTCCTGTAAGCACTATGGCATCTACTTCGTTAAGAACAGCTATATATGCGCCAATATATTTTTTTATCCTGTATGCAAACATGTCAAGTGCAAGGCGTGCCTTTTTGTTGCCTTTATCTGCATTTTCAAGCAGTGTTCGCACATCATTGCTAAGCTCTGACACTCCCAGAAGCCCGCTCTTTTTATTGAGTAATTTGTCAATCTCTTTAAGACCTACATTTTCTTTTTCTGCAAGAAAGAATAGTATCGCCGTGTCTATATCTCCACAGCGCGTGCCCATGATAAGGCCTTCAAGAGGTGTGAGCCCCATGCTTGTATCAATTGATTGCCCGTTCTTTATTGCTGCCATACTACATCCATTTCCCAAGTGGCAGGTTATCAAGTTTACTTTGTTAAGCGGTTTATTGAGCAATTCTGAAGCTCTGATAGTTACATATCTATGAGAGGTGCCGTGAAATCCATATCTTCTTATACCATATTTTTCATACCAGTAATATGGAAGTGCGTACATATAGGCAACCTGAGGTATTGTGTGATGGAATGAAGTATCAAACACAGCTATATGTTTGCTATTCGGGAAATAATTCATTGCTTCTCTTATGCCTACAAGATTAGGCGGATTATGAAGAGGAGCTAATGAAGAATATCTTTCTATTATTTTAATGGCTTTTTCGTCTAGTAAAGCAGACTCATAGAATTTTTCTCCTCCATGAACAACTCTGTGTCCAACTGCCTTAATCTCATCAATATTCGCTAAAACATCTGTTTTGGGACTGAGCAAATGTTTTGTGAACAGAGCAAAGGCTTCTTTATGGTCTTTGATTTTTTGACTAAGCTTAATATTGTTTTTTTCTGATTTTTGAGTAAAAACAGATACTTCCTCTCCGATTTTTTCAACAAGTCCTTTAGCAAGTTCCTGTTCGTTACTCATATCAAAAAGACTGTATTTTATTGAAGAACTTCCACAATTAACGACTAATACCTTCATCTGTTTCTCCTTTTTTTAACTTCGCACTGCTGTTATAGCAGTAACTCCAACAACATCCTGAACGCTTGCTCCTCGTGATAGATCATTTATTGGCTTCTTAAAGCCCTGAAGTATCGGACCATACGCTTTTGCACCGCCAATATATTGGGTTAGCTTATATGCTATATTTGCTGCGTCCAGATCTGGGAATATCAATACATTTGCTTTTCCAGCAACATTGCTTTCTTTTACCTTTTTTTCTGCAACTTTTGGCACAAGCGCTGCGTCTGCCTGAAGTTCTCCGTCAATATTCAAATCAGGTTTCTTTTGCCTTGCAATTTTTGTAGCTTCCACTACTTTATCAACATCTGAGTGTGAAGCACTGCCTTTAGTTGAAAAAGACAGCATTGCAACTTTTGGCTCAATTCCAAGAAGTTTTTTAGCATTCATGGCTGTGGCTATTGCTATTTCAGCGAGTTGGGGAGCTGATGGAGAAATTGTAACAGCTGCATCAGCATAAATTAATACTTTATTTTTTTCTCCTAAAAATTCAGGAATTACCATTATAAAGAAGCTTGATGGAGTTGAAATGCCCTGTTCAAATCCTATACACATTGCGCCTGCCTGAATTAGGGAGGCTGTTGTACTTGCTATTCCACCTACCATACCATCAGCAAGACCTTGAGATACCATCATTGCGCCAAAATAGAGACTTCGTCTCACTATTCTTTTGGCCATACTAAGACTGATGTTTTCACGCAATGAACTGTATTTCTCTGCGAATTCGTCAAGATATGAAGATTCCTGCGGATTTACAATCTGAACCCCGCTTATATCAAAACCTGCCTCAGATGCCGCTTTATCTATTGCGCTTTTATCTCCTAAAAGCACAGGAATACATATTTCTTCAGATTTTATAATTGATGCGGCTTCTATAATCCGTATATCTTCTCCTTCCGGAAATACAATTTTCTTTGGAGTCTTCTTTGCGCGTTCAATAAATTGGCTGATTATATCCGACATATAAATTTTACACTGTTTCATAATTTAATGTTAGCTTTGTTGCGCAGTCTTCAGTTATAACATAAGTTACAAACCTATGCAGTTGAAGCGCGCTTGATGGACACATTGATGTAATGGGGCCCTCAAGAGCTGCTCTGATCGCATCAGCTTTATTTGCGCCGGCTGCAAGCAAGACAATTTTCCTTGATTTCATTATGGTTCCGATCCCCATTGTTATTGCCTGTGTCGGGACGTCTTCCTTTTTTTCAAAGAATCGCGCGTTATCTGATATTGTCTCTGCAGTTAGTGTCTTTATTCTTGTCAAAGACCCAAGAGAAGAACCAGGCTCATTGAATCCAATATGTCCATTGCCGCCAATTCCAAGAACCTGATAATCAATACCTCCTATTTCATCTATCATTTTTTATTCATGGCAGGATGCATCAATATCCTCTGCCATCCCGTTGGGGACATGAGTATTTTTCTTTAATATATTGACATGGTCAAACAGATTCTCATTCATGAAGTATCTATAACTTTGATTATGAGCTGGGTCAAGTCCTACATATTCGTCCAGATTAAATGTTATCACAGTAGAAAAATCCATTTCTCCGGCTTTGCTTCTTTCTACGAAGTCTTTGTAGAGTGGCAAAGGTGTACTGCCTGTTGCAAGACCCAGTACAAAACTGGTTTTTTTCTTCATTTCCCCTGCGATCAAATTAGCTGCCTTCTTTCCCATTTCTTCAGCATTCTTTACAATTATGACTCTCACTTCCGCTCTCCTTTCCTAGTTTATTTCCACCTTAGTTAAATAAATTTTGTAACTTGATTTAATTGTGTATAATATATAAAAGTTTATTTTAAGTAAAGTATTGAGTGCATAACATGAAACTTGCTGGATATGAGGTCATTAGAAAGATTGCTTCCGGTGGTATGAGCGATGTGTTTCAGGCAAAGAGGCTCTATGACAATAAATTAATTGCTATAAAGTTAATTAACTCGCACATATCAAAAAATACAGAAGCAGTGAAAAGATTTTACGCAGAAGCTGAGCTTGTGATGGGATTGAATCATCCTAATATTGTCGAGGTTTTTTCTCTGGAAAGGAATAAAAAAACGCCTTTTATAACAATGGAGTATATAGAAGGAAAAACATTAAGGGAGCTTCTTAATAAAAAACGTCTACTTGATAATCAGACCATTATAAATATTAGTCTGGATATAACAAAAGGACTGGAATATATTCACTCTAAAGGAATTATTCACAAGGATATAAAGCCTAAGAACATTCTTATTACAAACACTACAGCTAAAATAAGTGATTTTGGAATTGCTTCCTATGGGCTGACTGCGTATTCTCATAGACAGGGAGCTCCTAGCTATATGTCTCCGGAACAGATCAAAGGAAGAGATATTGACCACAGGACTGATATATACAGTCTTGGAATTACAATGTATGAAATGGCAACTGGCCAAGTGCCCTTCAAGGGATCCGGAGATCGGGAGATACTGACAAAGCACCTAGGTCTTAAGCCCAGATCCATAAAACAAATCAATAGCGAAATACATCCAAATATTGAAAGCACCATTATGAAAATGCTTGAAAAATTACCTGCAAATAGGTATCAGACTGCAAGCATGCTGCAGCTTGACTTACTTGAAATCAATATGGAACTCTCCTAGTAGAATGAACAGGAATTCTAGGATTTTCTAAGACTGGATGGTAGAATATTCAAAGACTCTCTGTACTTAGCGACCGTTCTGCGGGCAATGTTTATTCCTAATGCCTTAAGTTTATCTGCAATTTTCTGGTCACTGATTGGTTTCTTGTGATCTTCATTTTCAATAAGATGGCGTATTTTTGCCTTTATGTATGTTGATGATGCAGGATTATTACTCATTAAAACTCCACCGCTAAAGAAATATTTGAGAGGCAAAAGTCCGTGAGGAGTTTGAATATATTTATTTGAAATTGTTCTGCTTATAGTAGACTGATGCACTTCTAATGCATCTGCTACTTCCTTTAACGTCAAGGGCTTTAAATGAGATAATCCCTTTTCCAAGAATTGCTTTTGATATTTGACAATATGTTTTGTTACTTTAGATATTGTTGCATGCCTTTGTTTTATACTTTTGAGAAGCCATATTGCTGATTTGAATTTCTCAAGCAGGAACTTCTTAGCTTTTTCTTCTCCACAGGATTGCACTAGCTTTCTGTATAATGGATTTATCCTAATCATAGGCAATTCTTCATTATTAATTACGATTGCGTATTCGACTTCCTCAGCCACCTTTTTAATAGTAACATCAGGCGTAATGTATTTTATCTGAACAGGGTTATACTGTCTTCCAGGTTTTGGCTCAAGAGAGCATATTAATCCAGCTTCTTTAATGACTTTACATTCAGAGATATTAAGATCATTAGCAATAGATTTGTAGTTTTTCTTGCCTATATCTCCTAAATGATACTTAACTATTTTCTGATTATAGGTATTTTCCTTGCCCATGGATTTTATCTGAATAAGCAAACATTCATCAATTGTTCTTGCCCCAACTCCAGCAGGGTCAAATTGCTGTATTATCCCTAAAATCTTCTCAATGCTCTTTGGTGGTACATTTGTAATAGATGCCAGCTCATTCACTGAACTTTGCAGATATCCATCGTCATTTATTTCATTAATAATTACCTCTCCAATTTTATAATCATCATCTGATAATTTAACAAGATGCAGCTGCTTAAATAGATGTTCTCTCAAGCCTGAAATATTAGTGATTAAAGTTTCTGCATAGTCCCTTTTCTCCTGTTTTTCTCTTGTATCTTCCTTCTCATGTGTCTGACTGTAATATTCCTGCCAATCTCGGTCAAGTTTGGAGAATTGCTCCAGTTCTTCTTTTATATGTGCATCAAGACTTTCTTCAATACTACTATCTTCTGCATTAACAGTCTCTGTTTCCTTAACCAGCTCAAGCATAGGGTTTTCTACCAGTTCCTGTTCTATTGTTTCTTTTAATTCCAGAAGAGGCATTTGGAGCATATGTATA
The DNA here is from genome assembly GCA_030652805.1 of bacterium. NCBI lineage: Bacteria > bacterium. Next base: position 9,090 of record JAUSPT010000070.1, read on the forward strand.
GACTGTCGCATCTCGGGAGTCATTACTAACTTTTGCGTTTGTTTTAGCAATAATTCTTGTTTTAACATCTCATCTCTCCTTTTTAATGTTACTACGGGGCTAGAAGAGTGTAAAGATAAAACTAGTTAGCGGGAATTATTGACTTTTATATTTACGAAGGAATGCTATAATGTTTTTTGTATTATTGAGATGCCGAAGTGGTGAAACTGGCAGACACGCATGGTTCAGGACCATGTGGAGGCAACTCCTTGGGGGTTCAAATCCCCCCTTCGGTACCATTCTTTTTAAACCCGTAACTTACTCGTTGACAACCACTTATAAAAATGGCGTTGTGCCCATTTTGTGCCCAAAACCCGCAAAAAAGGACTTGGTCATCCTCTGCATTAGAAACTACCCACTGAAGCTACTTCTCCGTTTACTTCCTGTCGATTATCAATTTTCCAGCGACGCCTACGTTCTCGGGAGAATTCTCCTTGATGAGAACGACGATCGTTTCCCGTGGCAAGCCGTATGCTTTAGTGGCAGCATCCGTTAGCTCTTGAACAAGAATTCTCTTCTTGTCTACGTCCTCAATAATAGGACCTTCGATACTAATGTTGGGCATATATTCTCCTTTCTCTACTGTTTCTAACACTAATTATTGAACGTTTACGGTTACCTTACTGCTACCATACCTAAAATTGCTTTTATTGTTTTATACATAATAAAGTTTCCCTAAAATGCCTTTTTTATTTTTCACCTTTTACTCCTCTTTTAACTTTGGAAAGCATATTTTATATTTTTTATATAGGAAACTTCTCTCTTTATTTGTTTGTTTATGTAATTCCGTTTCTTCTCCATCAGGTCTTGAGATTGATGGTAATTGAAAAATATTGTTGAACCTTTCTTAAGGATCGGTCAATTTTTTTAATTTTATCAATACTGGAATTTTATCTTTGCCCGGTTTACCACGTTGTATATACGCTTTATGCGAAGGCTTATAAACAACAAGTGCAAATTCACTGCCTCGTTCAAACCTATCATACGGCTTAAAAAATCCATCTTTATCTGTTCTTCTTTCCTTTACAGCAACCACTTTATGCACCGCACCTGCAAGCGCAAGCGTGATTCTTTCTTTTGTCCACTTCACCGCCACATAAGCTCCTTCAATCGGCTCTCCAGTGTCCGCATCAACTACCTGGATTTTTCTGTCTTCTGCTTTTGATAAGAAGTGATAGCCCATGCAAAAGGCGGAGGTTGTGGTTAGGAAGATTAAAGCCAAAACTACACAAACCCATAATTTATTCTTTAACATTATTTCATTCCTTTTTTCGTTTTTTTAAACTCTTTTCTCTTATATCTCTACATTTGCTAGATTCTTTTCTGGCCATACTCTCCCATTTTGTATCGCTAAAAAATACTCGAGCATTTATAAGAACATGCGTATACTCCTCCGTCATTTCATAGCCCTCTGGCAGTTTTTTGAGTTTGATAATTTTATCAAACTTCAGCTTGCCTTTTTTGATTGAGGGAGGTCCTCCATACGTATATCCTATTTTCCAAGCTGACATTTCCAGAAAACTTCCATATTTCCACTTGCTCTTAAACGGATGAAACTCTCCATTCTTGTCTGTTTCTAACTCTATAATCTTTTTCGTTACTGAATTTGGTCCTCCAACATTGAGTAATATTTCCAAAAGTGGATATTTCTTCTACTTAAGCACCACCCACGCTCCCTCAATCGGCTCTCCTGTGTCTGCGTCAACCACCTGCATTGTCTCATACTTCTTCATCCACTTTGTGCCGAAGCCGAAACAAAAGGCTGAGGTTGTGGTTAAAAAGATTAAGGCAATTGTTAATAATGATATGTTTATTTTACGCATAATGATTTTCTCCTAAAAAGATTCTATCTTCCATACTCTATCCCCATTATATTATAGAATTACTCTTAACTCAAAGGCAAATGTATAAATAATGCTTCTTATGGAAAAATTCTGTACGGGGGAGAATATTGGTTCTTGTGCCCATTTTGTGCCCAAACTACCCCAAAACAGGTATAAAGTCATCGCAAGTAATATAAGTAATGTAATTTGGTAAGTGTATGTTAGACAGGAACTAAATAAGATTCAGCTGTATTTTGAAGTGTCAACTTCCTTCTCTGGCTCAATCATGGCAATAAGTTTCTCCACGTCCTTGTATTTAAAGACAATCTCATTATCTAAGCGATAGGCTTTAATCTTTTTGCTCTTAATAAGTTCTAACATTTCTGCTCTACCGAGCTTTAACGTCTGCTGAACCTCGTTCCTTGTTAGATATTTTCCTGCCATTTTCCCTCGTTTCTTTATTTAATACTCTCCACAAATTTAGAAAGGGACTCTTCTCTTTCTTTATCGTTTGAGACAAATTGTATGCCAATATTGCAATCTTCTTTCTTGTGTAAATGCCAGATTATTTGACCATTTAGTTCTAAATATTTCTGAATGTCTAGCACAGGAATTCTCACTTGGAGCCTCATCTTCTCTTTTATTCTAGAATGCTCTACATCTTTATGTCTCGGTATTCTTATACGAACCCCGCCAAGACTTATGTCCTTTGTGTAGCCATAATATCCAATTAAATGTTTTGTTAAATCATTTTGCAATCTCAGCTCAACCCCAATATTAACAGTATACCGCGGATATTTTCTTCTCTCTTGATCTATCCAACTAGTTGTTTTTACAGTTCTTTCTATATCTAAAACCAACTCCTCTATGCTTTGATACCTTTCAGCAGGATCAATATTAAGAGTTTTTAAGACAATGTCCTCAAAACCCTTGAATATTTCTTGATTATAAACTCGTGGCGGTTTAATAGACATATTTAGTTGCTGAGAAACAATTTGGGCAAGAGTCTCTCCATTAAATGGTCTCCTACCTGTTGCAAGTTCATACATAACAACTCCAAGAGAGTAAATATCAGACCGTTCATCTCCTCTATATCCTTTTACTTGTTCAGGAGACATATAATGTGGAGTACCAGCTCTTTCTCGTACTTTCATGCTATATTTGTCCTTTTCATAAGCTAAACCAAAATCTATTATTTTCACGTCACCACCTTTTGTCAAAATTATATTCCTGCTTTTTATGTCCTGATGAATAACGCCTTTTTTGTGAATATACCCAAGTATGTCACATACTTTAAGAATTATACTGATGTAATCCTTTGAGATAGCACCATGCGCTTTTATCAGCTCTCTCAAGTTATATCCGTCAATATATTCCAGTATAATATATTGAGAATCTTTCTTTTCCCCGAAGTCGTACACCTTGGGAATATTTTCATGACTTAATTTCTTCATTATTTCAGCTTCGTGAAAAAATCTGTCGATACGTTTTTGGTCAGTATCAGGCTTTATCTGCAGTATTTTAATAATTACATTTGTTTTGCCTTTAATCCCTAGATAAATATCTGTAAAATCAGTAGAAGTAAGATATTTATTTATTTTATATCCTGATAAGTATTTTCCAATCATAGAAATAAAAAACCCATCCAAGCCCTGACCTGAATGGGTTCCCTTTTTATTTCGGCAACCCAGCTACCATAAAGTTTACAACCTCTTAGGTCTGTAGGCTTTGCGTCCTATCCTTTCGGATAGTTTGCCCTTATCGACTAACCTAAATTTTCAATTAACTACCATTAAGTGTATATCACAATTATCTAAAAGTCAAGAGAGTGTGTCAACCACATTTAGAAATGTCCGCTTTTAAAACATTTAGAAATGTCCTATTTTGTTAAGATTAGTAGTAGTAAATTTTTCTTTTTGATCAAACTTTTTCTTTTTGTTAATTATGTGCA
>JAUSPT010000071.1 GCA_030652805.1 bacterium
GTAAAAACTAGCTGTCTTTCTCATTTGGCAACTCCTCCGATATGGTAGATTCTTGCTCCAAACATTGCTCGCTAGCTCGCAATGTTTGGATGTCTTCTATCATACCACGAGTGTTACCTATGTTTCTCAGCCTCCGCATAAAAATAGGGGCTATTCTATGCGCAGTGAAAAATATCTGAAAGGGGTGCTTCTCATGGTAGCATCATGTATTGCTTTCTCCATAATGAGTGGATTAATTAGATATGCTTCAAACATTGATTCATTTAAGACTGGACTTTTTCGTTTTGCTATTGGTTTTACACTACTCGCTACAGCAGCTCTATTTCGCAAGATTAAGCTGGAATTTGTAAACAGTAAGATGCTTTTTGCAAGAGGATTATTTGGAGGCATAGCTGTTTTTCTGTTTTTCTTATCAATAAGAAAGATAGGCATGGCCAAAGGTACAGTTATCAACTATTCCTATCCAATATTTGCAACAGCAATTAGCGCTGTATTTCTAAAGGAGAGAATCTCTCTTGTAAGCTGGGGAATGATAGGGATATGTTTTCTAGGAATATTTCTAATTGTAACGGGGGGACAAGGTACTTTCTCTAGTTTCGGCATATTTGATATCCTGGCTATTGGGGGAGCTATTACAAGTGGTATTGCTGTGGTGTATGTAAAGAAGTTACATGATACAGATTCTTCCTATGCCATCTTCATGGCGCAGTGTATAATAGGTTTCTGGTTGGTTGTTATCCCCGCTAATCTGATACCATGTTCAGTTGGTATCTCTGGAGGAATCTTGCTTCTTGGAATTGGTATTACTGCTGCAATTGGTCAACTTCTTATGACATATGGCTATAAAGATCTCTCTGTATCAACTGGTTCTCTTCTCAGTATGTTAGTTCCTGTATTCAATATTCCATTAGGAATACTATTGTTCAATGAAAAAGTTTCAGCGTATATGCTTATTGGCTCAGCACTTGTATTGACATCCTGTGTTTATATGATTCTCAAGAGAAACATCCCTAGCAAACTAGATTCCAGATAATAAAGGAATTTTACACTCTCCATTCTTTAATATCCTTATCAGAAACATGTTCTTCCTGTCCAAGTCGAATTGTTTGCTGATGACCCTTTTTGAACACATTAATATGCTTCCATACAGCTGTTTTCTTACAGTACATTGAGCATAATAAAGCTGCTGTTCTGATATCCTCGTCATTTATATTAGACTCAACCAGAACCACTGGTCCAGGCACGTTTTGAGGTTCAAGATGTATCATCTTATCCCCAGCAAGCTTGAGCAATTTATTGTTTTCCTGCTCATTTCTTCCAATTATAACTTTTGTGCCTGATGGAAGTCTAAAATGACGGCCGATTTTTAATAATTCAACATCTTTTAACATAAAATCCGGTTTGAATTTTATTAAATCTTTCATACGTTTTGAAAAATTTGGCTCTGTAAGCAAACATCCACCAGCCGGGGCTGAAAATTCCCGAATTCCATACTGGTTTGCCAGCATAAACTGGGGTTTTCTTGATCGACCTTGAATATCAAGCAACCTATCTCTACTTATCCATCCTTTTATTTCGGGTATAGTAGGAGAAAGCAGCTTTGCAGATAAAGGACGAAGTATCAACCCCTTTAAACCCGAATCCCTGTCTACAATATTCATAGCATCCCTGCGCTGGGACATTGGTCTTTCTCCAAGAACCTCTCCTGTAATCAGGAAAGAAGCTCCTATCTTCTTCATATATTGCCCGGCTTTTATTAGCATATAGATTCTACAGTCTAAACATGGATTCATATTCTTGCCATAACCATATCTAGGATGTTTAACTATATTCAGAAAATCCCGAGACGCTTTATGAGAATACAATATTATTCCTAATTCATCAGCGCTTCTTTCTGCATAAGAAGATGCTACAGTTTTTATTGATTCCGAAAAAACATGAACAACAGTAAAACCATATACCTCAACACCCTGCTCCATTACTACCTTTGCACCTAGAGCACTGTCAAGCCCACCGGATATCAAAGCAACTGCTTTCATAACACCTTCTTTATGTTATCACTCTATTTGGTATGATAACACATTAAATAAATATGCGTCAAAAACTAGATTTTTCTTAAAAATTTTGGTATATTTTAGATAATTTTACGATGAAATATGGATTTCATATATTAATTGTTCGCACAGGATAATAGGAGACTTAACTCATGAATAACGAAGGATCTGTAAAGAAATGGTTCTCAACAAGAAGGCTGGGGCTTTTCCTGCATTTTGGCCTGTATTCTATTGAGGGGTGGCACGAGCAGGACCAAATGAGACGATGCATCTCGCGCACAGAATACGGGAAGCTGATAGAACGGTTTAATCCTACCGAGTTCAATGCTGAGCGCATCCTAGATCTCGCCGAATCTGTTGGGATGGAATACGTTTGTTTGACAGCTAAGCACCATGACGGCTTCTGTCTCTGGGATACCAAGCTAACAGATTTTAATGTCATGAACTCACCGTATGGGCAGGATGTCATGGAGATGTTGGCCAACGCCTGTCATCGCCGCAACTTCCCCCTTGGAATATACTACTCGGTTGTGGATTGGCACCATCCAAATTACCCGAATCAGGGGCGACATCATGAACTCCCTGAGCCTCAATTGGGAGACAAGCCAGACTGGGACAAATACATGGAGTATCTGACTCGCCAAGTACGAGAATTGTGCACGAATTACGGGGAAATCCGGCATTTCTTCTGGGACATCAATGTTCCAAAACATCGCGATCCATCAGTCAACAACATGCTACGTGATATTCAACCGAATATCGTCATCAACGATCGTGGATTCGATGAAGGAGACTTCGGCACACCGGAGCGCGAATATAACAAAGAGAAGACGGGTCAAGCAGTTCGCTTTTCTCGGCCAACAGAAGCTTGTAACTCCGTCGGTACGCAGAGCTGGGGTTACCGCATAGACGAGGACTATTATTCATCTGAATTCTTAATCAGCAGCATTGATAGAACCATGGCGATGGGCGGACACTACCTGCTTAATGTCGGACCAGACGCAAACGGAGCTATTCCTGACCAAGCTACTCGGATACTTTCGGAGATTGGAGACTGGTATAAGAAGACGCATGAGTCCTTTTTTGATACGGAGCCGGCCCCGAAGTTGACAAACAATAAAAGTGTCTTGCTTACACGACGAGAGAACACGTTGTACGTACACATCATCGCACCAGTCAAAGCCGAAGCCATCACCCTGGCACCGATTTCGCAGGAACCTTTTCGCGCCGTACTGCTGAATACTGGGCAGCAACTTCGTACCAGCACAGATCTACTCCCGGTTTATTTCGCAGAAACCCGCATTCTTACTATAAAGGGACTCCCTAGAAACATGCTGTCCGGTGAAACTCTAGTTGTGCGACTTGAGTTCAACACCCCAATAGTGGTTGACGATGCATCTGGAATCAATGAATTCAAAGGATAGCAAGTGCGAACAAAGCGCTCCAGCGGACGCGGAAAAACCACAGAAAGAAAATCCCCATGCGTTAGCCAGTAGTAGAAATTACTATTTTGGCAGCCGTTAATTCATTAGTTTGACAAATCATAAACCAGAAGTTAAACTTCATAGACTAAAGTAGGCTGGGTAATAAGGAGATGTGTGCATGAAACTGGTTAAGCTTGGAAGCACAGAGGAACAGGTTTCCGAGATGTGTCTTGGAACAATGATGTTCGGTAGAAGGTGCGATGAAAAAGAATCAGACATAATATTATCATTTGCTCTGGATAATGGAGTTAATTTTATTGATACTGCTGCAATGTATGGTGAAGGAGAGACAGAAAAAATACTTGGACGTATAATGAAAAACAGGAGAAAGAAACTCTTTATAACCACAAAAGTTCACAAAGACATAGATAGTAAAAGCATTCTTACAAGCATAGATGAGAGTCTCAAGAGGCTTCAAACAGATTATGTTGACCTGTATCTAATTCACTGGCCAAAGGAAGGAATGAATCCTGATGAAATCATGGAGGCGCTTAATGAGGTTACTAAAAGCGGAAAAACGCGCTTTATAGGCTGTTCTAATTATCCAGCATGGCTTTTTGCATACTCTAACTGCATTGCTAAACTGAGAGGATGGAAAACATTCATCAATCATCAGGTTTGTTATAATCTGATTGAGAGAGGAATTGAGGTTGAAGTGCTCCCGCAGGCAATAGCAGAAAACATAGCAATAACTACTTACAGGCCTCTGGCAATTGGACTATTAACGGGAAAATATAAACCTGAACAACCTATCCCTGATGATTCACGAGGATATAATGACTGGCGAATTTCAACATGGCTCAAAAGATACAAGAATGGAATTTTGAGATTCTTTCAATTTGCCAAGGATCATGGCATAATACCTGCTCAGTTGGCTATATCATGGGTGCGTAAATCTCCTGCGGTGACCTGCCCGATCGTAGGAGTTAGCTCTCTTAACCAGATGAAAGAAGGCATAAAAGCATTTGACTTTAACCTATCAGATCAAGAGTATGAAGAAGTAACAGGCATGTTTGATACTGGTGTAAAAGAAGAATCAGGGGGAGACTATAAGAATTTACGACGGCATCTTTCCCTCTTAAAATGAGAACTATATAAATGTGTAGGTTCTTCACAAATATAGATACTGCTCTGTTCTATTCTGTAAATCATGGTTTAGAGAACAAGTTCCTCGACATAATAATGCCAATTATAACAGACATAGGATATTGGGAAATTCCTCTTTTAGCTGCATGGCTATGCTTGATGATATTTGGCGGGAAAAAGGGGAGAATAACAGGAATAGTGCTTGTTGTATCAATCATACTTATAGATCTTTTTAATAGCTATCCTCTGAAATTTCTTTTTGCAAGAACACGTCCATGCAATGTGTTTCTTGATGTTCGTACCCTTGTCCCAACTTCAACCACATACTCATTTCCCTCATCCCATGCTGCTAATATATTTGCATTAGCAACTATATTGTCAAACAAATACAGGAGTTTCAGATTTTATTTCTTTTCTATTGCATTAGTTGTGGGTATATCCAGGGTTTATGTTGGCGTACATTATCCATTTGATGTTTTAGCAGGTGCAGTTGTTGGAATACTTTGTGGATTGGGGGCGTTGAAACTAGAAAAATATATTCTCCAGAGATTTGAAGTTGTACAGTAAGAATTGTTGTGATAAAATTTAAGGTCATATGACAGCTAAAAAAGAATTAAACTCCTTAAAATCTCCAGTAATTGTAGCACTGGATATAGATAACCTGAAACAAGCAGAAATACTCATACAAGAGCTTAAGGATTATGTATCTGTTTTTAAAGTAGGAAGCCAGTTATTCACAAGCCAGGGACCTGGTATTATAGATTTCATTCATGAGAGGGGATGTAAAGTATTTTTAGACTTAAAGTTTCATGATATACCTAACACAGTCTCACTAGCAGTCGGTAATGCAGTTAAAAAGGGTGTTTTTATGCTGACAGTGCATGCATCCGGTGGAATAGAGATGATGCGTTCTGCATATGAAGCAGCGCGCTCCCAAACCATTCTTTTAGGTGTTACAGTTCTCACCAGCATAGACGAGGAAATTCTAAAAAATGATCTACATATAAGTGCTTCTATAAAAGAACATGTTTCACATCTTGCAAAAATGACGAAGATGGCAGGTTTAGATGGTGCTGTCGCATCTTCAGAAGAAATAAAATATATTAGACAAACGTGTGGAGAAGACTTTCTGATTGTTACACCAGGCATAAGATTTCGAGACTCAGATAAAGACGATCAAAAACGAATAGCTTTTCCTGCGCAAGCCATTAATAGAGGTGCTGATTTAATAGTAATTGGAAGGTCTATTACTAAAGCTTCCAGCCCTAAGCATACAATGGAAATGCTCATAAAAGAAATTAATGAGCAAAGAATAGATGAAGATGATGTTTAGAATTCTAAAAACTTGGATTTTGAATTTGCTTCGAGTATTCGGATTTAAGATTTCAGATTTTAGTAGATATATGACTAATTTAGAGTCCAGAGAAATATTGAAACGGAAACATGCAAGAGTTGATGTATCTTTAAAAATCTGCGCCAAGCATGAATATAAAATGGATCTTTGTGATAGTAATGTTGTAGATATTAGTGAAACTGGACTATGTTTTAAAACAGATATTCTCTATCCTGTAAAGAGTGGATTGGAACTTGAACTAGAATTCCCACAAGACTTTGGAGCAAAAGAGGAAACCCGCTCTTTTTATGCATTATCAGAGGTTAAGCAAGTCAAAAAAACAGAGAAGAATATGTATCTAACAGGAGTAGAATTCAAAAAAATTCATCCGCGTTTTAAGAGAAGATTAAACAAATTCTTAAAAATGGAATTGGAGAAGAAAATGCGAGCATGTATAATCTATTTTTCATTAACTGGGAATACACACCAATTAGCTCAAATGATCTCGCAAGAATTAAAACACAAGAACTTTGAAGTTGATTTAGTAAGATTAGAACCAGTTGACGGAGCAAAGACATTTGCTGGACAGGGCATGACAGCCCTGCAAAGGAAAAGGGTGAATATTGGTGATGTTAATTTTGACCTGAGCATGTATGACATGATATGGTTTGGTTCACCTGTCTGGGCCTTCAGTCCAGCACCAGCATTAAATACCTATCTGGATAAATGCTATGGGCTTGATGGGAAAAAGGTTGTAGTGTTTTATACATACGGAAGCGGCACAGGAAAGGGCAGAGCTGTGAAAATTGTTAACAAGATGTTAGAACATAAGAGGACAAAATCCCTGCATTCTTTATTAATCGCACAAAGAGACCTAAAAAATTCTCAAGATATTAATAATAAGGTAAATGAGCTTTTAGAAAGCATATTACAAAAATGAAACAACATGAAGTCCTGGATCTCTTTAGAAAGCGCAATGCTCTTCTTGAAGGCCATTTTCTGCTCTCTTCAGGTCTTCATAGCAGTCAATATATTCAATGCGCTAAGGTTCTCCAGTATCCAGAGTGTGGGACTAAACTTGGAAAAGCTATTGCAGAGCTTTTCCAACATATACAATGCGATGTAGTTGTATCTCCTGCAATTGGAGGAATTCTCATTGCACAGGAAGTTGCCAGAGCTTTAGGTACTAGAGCTATATTCTGTGAAAGAAAAGGTGGAAAGATGATTCTTCGGAGAGGCTTTGGAATTAAAAAAAAAGAACGTGTACTTATTATTGAAGATATCATCACTACAGGCCGCTCGACTATGGAAGTTATCGCAACTGTAGAAAGTTTCAAAGGCTGTATTGTTGGTATTGGTGCAATAATTGACAGAAGTGAGAAAAAAATTAACTTTCCCACAGAATTTAAGAGCCTTGCTAAGTTAAGTCTTGAAAATTATAATTCTGACAATTGTTTAATATGTAAACAGGGGAAAATTTCTTTAGTAAAGCCAGGAAGCAGAGAAAAAATAGAAGTTTAGGAGGTATATATGTTGCGTTATCTTACAGCAGGTGAATCACATGGGCCAAGTCTTACAGCTATCCTTGAAGGCATGCCAGCTGGATTGAGGATAAATAAGGCAGAGATAAACAGAAAACTTGCAAGAAGACAATCCGGATATGGCAGAGGTGAAAGGATGCAGATTGAGCACGATACTGTTCAAATAACCTCTGGACTGCGCATGGGATTAACACTTGGCTCGCCGATTACAATGATCATAGGGAATAAGGATTGGAAGAACTGGAAAAATGAACCCCCTATAACAAGTCCCAGACCAGGACATGCTGATCTTGCTGGAATTATGAAATATAATCAACTGGACATAAGGAATATCCTTGAGCGTTCAAGTGCTCGCGAAACAGCAGCTAGAGTTGCAGTTGGCACAATTACTAAAAAGCTACTTAATAAATTTGGTATAGAGATTATAAGTCGTGTATGCGAAATTGGCGGTGTGGAAAAAAATGAAAAACTAATGAGAGAGAAAATAGACCAAGCACGAAAAAACGGCGATAGTCTGGGAGGTATATTTGAAATAACAGTAAAGTATGTTCCTGTAGGATTAGGATCTCATGTGCATTGGGACAGAAAACTGGATGGAAGACTGGCTCAATGTTTGATGAGCATTCAAGGAATAAAGGGTGTTGAAATAGGTCTTGGATTCGCTGCATCAAGAAAACCAGGTTCAAAGGTTCATGATGAAATAATATATGACTACAATTTTGAACGAAGGACTAATAATGCCGGTGGAATTGAAGGAGGCATTTCAAACGGAGAGGACATAGTCATTCGCGGAGCAATGAAACCAATTCCAACCCTTAAAAAGGCTCTTAACTCAGTAGATATAATTACAAAAAAAACTGTTAAAGCAAAAGTAGAACGTTCTGATGTTTGCGCAGTTCATGCTGCAAGCGTTGTAGGAGAAGCAGTCGTAGCCTTTGAAATTGCAAATGCTATGTGCGAAAAATTTGGCGGAGATAGTATTAAAGAGATGAAGCGAAACTACAATTCCTACATTAGAACGATAAGAAGGATTTGAAACGATGAGACTTCAGGTAAATCCAACGCGAATGGAGGTGCTAAATCTTAGGCGAAGACTTGCACTTGCAAGACGTGGGCATAAGCTGCTTAAGGACAAACAGGATGAACTTATGCGCAGATTCATGATATTTCTGGATCATAACAAAGAGCTTCGTAAGAAAGTTGACGAGGAACTTAAAAAAATCTTTAATCTGTATTTGGGAGTATGTTCCCGGACAAATAAAGAATCATTATACTCTGCAATAAAATACCCTCAGAAGGTACCAGAATTTCTTTCATCAAAACTAACAGTTCTCAATATAAAAACACCACACATTGAAATAAGCAAACAAGGGAATCCTTTTTCCTATGGATTTAAAGATTCCTCTCCAGATCTGGACACTACGTTAAGCATGCTGGATGCGCTTCTTCCTGAAATGTTGAAACTAGCAGAAATAGAAAAGCTCATACATCTGGTAGCAGATGAGATAAAGAAAACCAGAAGAAGAGTCAATGCACTAGAATATATCTTAATACCAAATCTAGAAGAAACAATAACCTACATTACAATGAAGCTCAGCGAACTTGAGCTTGCAAACATTGTCAGGCTAATGAAGATTAAGGATATTGCGCGGGCAAAATAATGAGAGTATGTGCACTAGTCCCTAATGCCGGGTCTGGGGCAAGGATGAAAACTGCCCTTCCAAAACAATATCTTGTCTTAGATACCAAACCTGTTCTCATTCATACACTGAACATACTTGATAAGGCGAAATGCATAAATGAAATCATCCTTATTTCAGATAAAAAATACATAGAAAAGTCGCGTTTACTGATTCAAAAATACAATATCAAAAAAGTTTCAAGAATTGTCTGTGGAGGCAAAACAAGACAGGAATCAGTTTACAGGGGACTTATGAGTATTAGAAACACGCCTGATATTATACTAATTCATGACGCAGTAAGGCCCTTTATTACTTCTGAGCTTATTAGTAAATCAATAAAAACTGCTAATAAGCATGGTGCTGCTGTAATAGGGCTTCCTTTGTTTGACACAATAAAACTGGTTAAAGATAATTGTATTGAAAGAACTGTTGACAGAACCAATTTATGGAGAGTTCAAACTCCTCAGGTATTTAGATACTGTCTTATAAAAACCGCATACCAAAAAGCTAATAAAAACAAGTTTTCAGGAACGGACGATGCTTCATTAGTGGAACAATTAAATCATTCTGTTAGGATAGTTCAAGGCTCTGAGGGGAATATAAAAATTACAGACCAAAAACAATTTAAATTACTTGGAGGGAATTACAAATGCTGGTTGGAATAGGTTATGATATACACAGATTAGTTATAAACCGTGATCTTATTATAGGTGGAGTGAAGATTCCTTTTATATTTGGACTAAAAGGCCACTCTGACGGAGATGTTCTGGTTCATGCTATATGCGATGGGATTCTTGGCGCAATAAATAGAGGTGATATTGGACAACATTTTCCGGATGATGACCCGCTTTTTGATGGCGTCTCCAGTCTTAAATTTCTTGAAGAAATGGACCCTATTCTGCGAATGGAAAACATGGAAATCAACAATATTGATACCATTATATTTACAGAAAAGCCCAAGATGGCTCCTTATATTGATGGTATGAAATTGAACATTGCCAAAGCCTTAAATACTAAAAAGGATAAAATAAGCATAAAAGCTAAAACATATGAACAACTCGGACCAATAGGAGAGGGAAAAGCTGTTGGGGCACAGGCAATCGTTAGTCTGCATGTTAAAGAACTATGAATAATAGAGAAATTGCCGAAATATTCCATTCTATAGCCGATATTCTGGAGATTAAGGCTGGAAATCCATTTAGGATAAGGGCTTATAGAAGAGCTGCGCAGGTAATCGAAGAACTATCTCAATCTATTAAAGATATCTGTACTAATGGCAAGCTGCCAAACATACCGGGCATTGGAGAGGGAATTGCTGGAAAAATATCAGAGCTTATACAAACAGGAAAACTTAAAGAATATGAGACAATTAAGAAAAGTGTGCCTTCTGGATTACTGGAGATTTTGAACATATCAAGTGTTGGTCCTAAAACAGTTGCTTTTATCTACAAAGAATTAGGTATAACAAGTGTTGAAGGACTTGAGAAAGCAGCCAAAGATCATAGACTGGCAAAGTTTCCAGGTATGGGAGAAAAAAAGGAAGAAAATATTATCCGTGGAATTAAAATCTTACGGGAGACTAAGGAAAGAATTCCCATATATGAGGCAGAGATAATTGCGCAGGAGATAATTAGCCAGCTTAAAAAGCTAAGAGCTATAGATAAAATCAGTATCGCAGGCAGCTTACGCAGACGGCGGGAGACAATAGGAGACATTGATATACTGGTCGCATCGGATAAGCCGGATCAAGTAATGGATGCTTTTACAACATTGCCTCAGGTTAAGCAAATACTGGCAAAAGGAAGCACGCGTTCAAGTGTTAGAATTGAGGGTGGAAGACAGGTAGATATACGAGTTGTCGAAACAGATTCCTTTGGTGCAGCACTTCATTATTTCACAGGGTCAAAGGCTCACAACATAAGAATAAGAGAATTAGGTATTAAAAAGGGGCTTAAAATTAATGAATATGGTGTTTTTAAACGTGCTTTGCTAGAAGAGAAGAAAATCGCTGGAAGAGAGGAGATTGATGTCTTTAAAAGTATTGGTATGCCTTATATCTGTCCTGAAATAAGAGAGGATCGCGGAGAAATTGAGGCAGGACTTTCGGGCACACTCCCAAAATTAATAGAAATTAGTAACTTAAGAGGGGATTTACATATTCACTCAAACTGGAGTGATGGAATAAATTCTATAGAAGAAATGGTAGAAGCTGCAATAAAAAGAGAATATAAATACATAGCAATATGTGACCATTCCAAAAGCCTGAAAGTTGCAGGAGGATTAGATGAGGGGCAACTTATAGAAAGACAGAAAGAAATTGATAAGTTGAATAATAAATACAAGAAATTTAGAATATTATCAGGTATTGAACTGGAGATACGTATTAATGGAGAACTTGATTTCAGCGATGATATATTGGAAAGCCTGGATGTTGTAATTGGCGCAATACATACTGGTTTTTCTCAGAATGAAAGTGTTAATACAGCCAGAATTATAAAAGCTATGGAAAACAGAAATATTGATATTATTGCACATCCTACAGGCCGCTTACTTGGGAAAAGAGAAGCGTATAAAATAGATATCCCCGCTATTATCAAAGCAGCAGCAGATACAGGAACTGCGCTTGAAATAAATGCCTTTCCTGAACGCCTAGATCTAGCTGATGTCTATCTTCAAGAAGCAAAAGAAAAAGGCGCTAAATTCGCAATTAATACAGATGCTCATAGTATTTCACAACTAGATTTTGCCAAATTTGGTATTGGAGTCGCCAGACGCGGCTGGCTCGAAAAACAAGACGTTATAAATTGAGCCCGTTCAACGTTATAACATGTTAATACGCAAGGGGTTAGAGATGGTGATTTTAGAGAGTAACCCAAAAATTCTCTCAAAACGGCGTTTTTTTGGCGTTATCGAGGTGAGAGATCGAAAAAGTAACCCAATTTTTTACACTCAAGATGGCGAAAGTAACCCAACATTTTGGAAGGTCGTTAAAACCCATGAAATCTCATAACACTATGATATTTTTATTGTTGTGGTGTATGGGGTGTGTTCTGTATGCTCCTGAAATATTGAACGCCAATATTGAACAGGAGGTACAAAGTATGACGCGTAAATACACACTACAAGAGATGGAATTTCTGGAGTACTTTCGTAGCATCGACAAACATACTATTGGAGAAATCCTTTCCGAATATCACTCGACTGGACCCACAGGCTACTCAAGCTCTTTGGTACTCTCGCGTATCTTGAAGGTTAAAGAGAGGATCTCTTCTGATAGAGAACTCACAGAAAAGTTAGCTAAGAATCCAATCTATCGTGATGCTGTTGGGATAAACTCTAATGAGATCCCTGCGCATAATACCTTCAACACCCTTCGCCATCGACTGGGAACTGAAGGATTTTTACGTATTCATCGACACTTTGTTTTTCAGGCATATAAGACTGGCTTACTTACTCCACCGCTGAAGAATCTTCCGGAGATGCTCGGAGACAAGATCATTCTCATTGGAGACTCAACTTTTCTCTTAGCGGTTGCATCCACCAAAGGAGAAAAAGATAAAGAAGGCAACTGGCTTTTTACTGACGAGAGCATTGCTTTTGGGAGACCGCACCACAAGCACAAATATCCTGTTGGGCATCGGGCTCACACAGTTATGTCCGTCAGTGGGATTCCCATCGTGAGTTTGCTTGCTCCAGCTAATGAAAGCGATGAGACTTATATCATGCCTGTTTTGTGGGAAGCTGTCACTCGATACCCAGAGTTTCCTTTTGGTTGTGTCATCCTTGATTCTGGATATGACTCGGAGGATTTACATCGAGACATCTATACGGAGTTTCATCTCCTGCCGATAATCATCCGTAAACCTTCTATGAAGTATGGTCGTGGCTTCAGCACTGAGGGAACACCACTGTGTCCCTTTGGGTATCCGACTCGACGTAAAGGAATCGAATACAATCATCAACGCACCAAGTTTGCATGTTACCATATCTGTAAGAAAGATTCACAGCGGTTAATCTTCAAGTGCCCATACGAAGATTCTAAAAGCCGTTTCGGCTGGATGACACGTACACGTTTCAAAGATAGCTATCGTAAGCAAGGACCCGCTGTTCCTGGATCAAGGGCGTATAAAAGACTCAAACCACTTCGTACTGGTATTGAACGTTATTATGGGTTGGCCAAAGAAAACCGCTACAGGATGGAGAGTAGCAATACTTACATGGGGCATGACAATGTGCTTATCCACGTCATCGAGCATGACATCGTCTTAACTCTGGATATCATCTTTCAGCACGCTCGAACTGGAAAGCGTAGCGACGTAATTGAGGTGTAATATTGAACAGGCTCAAATTGTCTTAATATAGATGAATTGCAAAAATTCTTAGGAGTTTTTTAGTTTCTTATTATCCTTCTCAACTTTATCAGCAAGCTCTTTTCTATACTCTTTAAGCTTTTTTGTAATAGAAGGATTTTTTAAAGCTAATATTTCCGCAGCCAGTATGCCTGCATTCTTTGCTCCGCTCTTGCCAATAGCCATAGTAGCAACTGGAATTCCACCTGGCATTTGCACTGTTGAATACAGAGCATCTACGCCTTTTAACTCAGAAGACGGGATTGGAACTCCAATTACAGGAAGAAGTGTATGAGAAGCTAGAACTCCGCCGAGATGCGCTGCTGCGCCTGCTCCCGCTATTATTATTTCCAGTCCATTCTTTGCAGCATTTTTAGCGTACTCTGCCGCTTTAGCAGGAGTACGATGCGCAGAACATATTGTTAATTCATATTGAATATCAAAAAAATCCAATATTTTACATGTCTCCATTATATACTCTCTATCTGAGATACTTCCAATTACAATTCCCACTTGTGCTTTAGCCATGTTTTGTCCCCTTTCTTATAAATATTTCAGTGCCTTATCTGCAATATCACTCCTAAAATACATCTTGTTAAAATGTATTTCTCCAACTGCTTTATACGCCTTATCAATAGCCTGTTCAATATTAGCACCAAGAGCTGTTACACCAAGAACTCTTCCGCCAGAGGTTGCAATATCTACTCCTGCTAAGACTGTGCCTGCGTGAAATACAACTACATCCTGTAATTCCTCAGCTTGTTTAATTCCTATTATTTTTTCTCCCTTCTTATATGGACCCGGATAACCTCCAGATGCTATCACAACACATACTGCCGTCTCATTTCTCCACTCAATACTCGCTTCATTCAGCTTTCCATCTATACAGGATTCCATAATATCAATTAAGTCTGTTTTTAGTCTTGGTAGTATTACCTGGGTCTCAGGATCTCCGAATCTCACATTAAACTCAAGGACTTTCAGTCCACTCTCTGTAATCATAAGACCTGCGTAAAGAACGCCTTTATATGACATTCCTTTTTTTTCCATCTTATTTATTATGGGTTGAAAGACCTGCGAGGATATCGTCTTCATCATATCTTCATTAATAACCGGAGCAGGGGAATATGCTCCCATTCCTCCTGTGTTTGGCCCCTTATCTCCGTCATAGATTGCTTTATGATCCTGAGACGCGACCATTGGTATAAAACTCTCTCCATCACAGAATGCAAGTATTGATGCCTCTTCTCCAACTAAGCATTCCTCAATCATAATTTTATCTCCAGCTTTCCCAAATGCCCTTTTAACCATTATCAGTTCAACCGCTTCTAATGCTTCTTCTTTTGTTTTTGCAACAATCACGCCTTTCCCAGCAGCAAGTCCGTCAGCTTTTACGACAATGGGAACAGGTTGCGATTTTATGTACTGTGCGGCTCTATCTGAATCCTCAAATACTTCGCACTTACCTGTTGGCACTCCTGCTTCAAGCATTATCTCCTTTGCAAAGATCTTACTTCCTTCAAGCTGAGAAGCACCCTTTGACGGACCAAAGACTCTTAAATTTCTTTTTTCAAATTCATCAACTATCCCCTTTGTAAGGGATGCTTCAGGACCAACCACAGTTAAATCGATTTCCTTCTCTTCTGCAAAACGGATAAGTTCAGAAATATTCTCAGCTTTTATTGGAACACATTCTGCTTTCTGACTGATACCAGCATTTCCCGGAGCACAATAGATTTTAGAAACTCTTAGACTCTGAGCAATCTTCCAGACAAGTGCATGCTCACGTCCACCACTTCCAATAACCAGAACCTTCATAAAAAACTCCCTATTTTATAAATTCATTATAAAGCAAGCTCTACTCAAAATCAAACTTGACAGGATTTTTCATCTTCCCTATAATCGTAAATGCTCTGTGAACGGTAAATGGCGGTGTAGCTCAGCTGGTTAGAGCGGGAGAATCATAATCTCTGTGTCCGGGGTTCGAGTCCCTGCACCGCTACAAATGCAGTTAATATTCCTTAGGCAAATCATTTAATTCAGCCAGAGAGAAGATAGGGCCATCTTTACAGACGTATTTATTGCCTATATTACATCTGCCGCACTTTCCTATACCGCACTTCATTCTCATTTCAAGTGAGTTTAATATATTCTCAGGAGAGAATCCTAATTCTACAAGCTTTGGAATAGTAAATTTTATCATTACAGGCGGTCCGCATATTATTGCCACTGCCCCCTGAGCAGAGGGGGCGACTTCTCCCACAACAGTTGGGACAAACCCTTCTCTTCCCTTCCAGCCTTTATCTCCTTTATCAACGGTAACGTATAATTTTACATCATCTCTTTCAGCCCATTCTTCCAGCTCTTTTTTATAAATTAGGTCGTCTGGACTCCTTGCCCCATAGATAACTGTAATATTTTTGAACTTGTTTCTGTTATTGTGATGAATCATATATGTAGTTAAGGAACGCAGGGTTGTAAAAGCAAAACCGCCTCCTATAACCACGACACTTTTACCTATAATATTTTTTGACTGAAAACTATTGCCAAAAGGGCCGCGAATCCCGACTTCATCTCCTGTAAATAAGTTGTGAAGAGCGTTTGTCACCACTCCCTTTTCATACCACTTAACAGTGAACTTTAAAATCCCCTTCTCTGTTGGAGATGATGCTATTCCTATTGGCGCTTCTCCAGCGCCTAAAACAGAAATTTCTGCAAACTGGCCTGGTAAATATGAGAAAATTTTCTCATCTTCCTTGTTTAGAAATGCAAGCTCAAATGTTTTAATATCCTTAGCTGTCGTTTCATTCGTTATTCTTTTAATTATCATAGGTATAGGCAAATAGGGATTATTCATTTCGACTCCAGTATATCTTTTAGTGTTTTTCTAATATCCAGATTAACAGGACAGTACTCTACACATCTTCCACAGCCTACACATCCATAGTCGCCCACATTTGTCTTTAAATAATCAAATTTATGCATAATTCTCTGCCGCCATCTTTCCTTTTGCGTTGCTCTGGGATTATGTCCAGAGACATGTGATGTAAATTTCGGAAACATACACGAATCCCAATTCCTCACCCTACAACCTTTCTCTCCTATAGTTTCATCCTGAATATCAAAGCAGTAACAAGCCGGACACAGATATGTACATATACCGCATTTTATGCATTTCTCGTGAATTTCATCCCAGATTGGAGACTCAAACATTCCATGCAATTTTTTATTTATATCTTTTATTTCAAAAACAGGTTTTAGTCTTTTTTCTGCGTTCTTTTTAAGCTCCTCTGCTTCCTTGATATCTTCCTGAGAAGCATTATCAAGATGCACAAAAAGCTTCTCGCACTGTTTTGTTACAGGAATAATAAGATGCTTTTCTTCCAGTTCAACAAACAACGCATCAAGTCCCTCAATTGAAAAAGGGCCTCCCTCAACAGACGTACAAAAACATGTCTGCCCGGGCTCATTACATGCCATACCTATAATGAGAGTGTTTTTTCGCCTGCTTTTGTAATATGAATCAGTTATATTCTCCAGAAATACCTTATCCAGCATAGCAATGGCCTTTCCATCACATGGACGAACCCCAAATAGGAGACTTTGTCTCTTTTTTCGCTTTAGATCTGTAATCTCATTACTGTTTCCTTTTTTGACAAATCTGAAAAGTTCCTCTGATTGAGGGAGTAAAAACTCCTTCACAGAATTTTTTGTATTTGAATAGGAAAGGCATATCTCATCTGCTTTATCAATCTTTGAGAAAAGGATACCTTCCTCTTTCTTTACAGGAGCAAAGAAATCATACTCTTTAACAAGCTTACTGATAAATTTCGGCAAATCTTTTTTTGCTAATATCTTGTTTTTCATTTTATAAAATCCTGGCTGTCATCCTCTTTAAATGTTGTAAATGGAGGTTTAATCTCTATATCAAGCCCTGTTTCATAGTCAAAAAGTGCTTCCCCGTCTTTTGTAATCTTCTGAGTGAACTGCCTCAGGTCTATATTCATTGGACATGCTCTTACACATGCTCCACAATCTGTGCATCTTCCAGCTTGATGGAAAATGCGTCCAAGATGAAAGAAAATAATATCAGAGAGATTATTAGTTGTGCCAACCCATCTTGGTTTTTCCTGATCAATAAAACATTCCTTGCAATAACATGTCGGACACGCATTTCTGCACGCATTACATCTTATACATTTTGATAATTCTAACTCAAGATATTGCCACTTATCAGAAGAAGATTTTTTTTCAAACTTTTCAACCTCTTTATACTTATCTTTCTTCTTGTTTTCTTTAACTTTCTCTCCAACAAGCACATCATATATTACAGGGTTCTTATGTTCGCATATAAGACAGTAATCATGAAGCACATTGTTCTTATCAGTCATTCCCTCGCATGGTATGCCAATAATATATAATTGCTCCCGTTTTATCTGATTTTCCTGAATAAGAACTACTATGGATCTTGAATCACACCCTTTAGCCACAATCCCAATTTTATCCTTGCGTTTTGGCAGATAATTTGCCAGATTATTCCCGCAAAACGAGTTCCATATAAGTCTATCCGCCTGATCAGGGCTTTTTATAAAACACGGAGCTACACACGAAGGAAGTGTCCCTTTTTCAAAACCAATAACAACATCTACTTTTTTCTCTTTAAGAAGTTTTCTAGCGATGTCCTGTATTTTTTTATCTTTCATATTTCCTTTACCAGCTTCTTTGCAGGGCCGAGTTTTTTGACTTCCTCTGTTACCTCTTTTATAACTTCTGCAAATTTGCCGCCTTCAGAAGCAGACACCCATGAGAAATGTATTCTTCCCGGCTCAATGCCAACATATTGAAGCAAGCTATTTATGATAGCAAACTTTCTTCTAGCATGATAATTACCTGTTAGATAATGACAATCTCCCGGATGACAGCCTGAAACCAAAACCCCGTCAACTCCATGTTGAAGAGATCTGATTATATATAGAGGATTCATTCTGCCTGAGCATGGTACACGGATAATCCGCACATTAGGCGGATACTGCAGTCTGCTTATTCCAGCCAGATCAGCTCCTGCGTATGAACACCAGTTACAGAGAAAAGCAATTATCTTTGGCTGCCAGCTTTTAGCTCTAAATTTTGAATTCTTATTCATCTTTTATTCTCTACAGCGCGTCAATCTGCGCAAGAATTTGTTCATCTGTAAAACCGCTAATGGTTATTGCGTTTGGTCTGCATGATGCAGAACATGCTCCACATCCTTTACATAAGGTAGAATTTACAATAGCAATATTGCGCTCCTCATTAATCTCTATTGCCTTATAAGCGCATACTTCAACACATAATCCGCAACCGTCGCATTTACTCTCATCAACAACAGAAATAGTACCCTCTGCAAAAATCTGTTTTTTACTCAATACAGTACATGCTCTGCCTGCTGCTGCATATGCCTGAATAATACTTTCCCTTATATTTTTTGGCCCGTGAGCAAGACCGCACATAAAAATACCTTCAGTCGAAAAATCAACAGGACGGAGTTTCATGTGCGCCTCAAGAAAGAACCTATCCTCATTTAATGGCACTTTCATCATTTGTGAGAGCTCTATATTTTCAGGATTAGGTATAATTCCTGCACTCAAAACCAATAAATCTGTATTTAAATCCATCTGCTTTCCAACGATTATATCCCTAACAGAAACAATTAATTTCTTCTTATTATCCAGGTTAACATCCGGTTTCTCATCATCGTTGTATCTTATAAAAATCACCCCTCTATCCCTTGCTTCTCTGTATGCATCTTCATAGAATCCGTATGTTCTCATGTCTCTGTACAGAATATAAATCTCAATCTCAGGATTTATTTTCTTTAATAGGAGTGCGTTCTTTATTGCCTGCTGGCAACAGACTCTGCTGCAATAAGGTCTCTCGTCATCTCTTGAGCCAACACACTGAATCATTACAATAGACTTCTTGGCATCCAAGTTAATATTAGAACAGGATATCATATGTTCCAATTCTTTTTGCGTAACAATTCGTTTATCTCTCCCATACAGATATTCTGTTGGCTTATATTCCTCTGCTCCTGTTGCAACAATAACAACTCCATGCTTAACTTCCATTAATTTTGAATTATTAATTTTTAATTTTGAACTGAAGTTTCCCACATATCCTTCAATTTCTCCGACATGCGAGTTTAAATAGACGTTTATATGCTTATTATTCTTAACCTGTCTTTTCAGATTTTCCAATTTGTTCCTGATTTCTTGTCCACTTATATCAAAATGAATATTCTTTAAATTCCCTCCAAGTTCAGCTTCTTTTTCAATAAGATGTGTTTGGAACCCATTGTTTGCTATTGACAGCGCAACAGTCATGCCAGCTACACCTCCGCCAATAACAAGAGCTTGCTGCACTACATCTGATGCTATCCTCTCAAGAGGACGTTTAAAGCGCGATTTTGCTACAATCATTTTAACCAAATTCTTTGCTTTGTCTGTAGCCTCTCTGGGCTGCTTCATATGTACCCATGAACATTGATCCCTGATATTCCCCATTTCAAATAAATAAGGATTCAGCCCGGCTTCTTTAATTGTCTCCTGAAATAGAGTCTCGTGTGTTCTCGGGGAACAGGAAGCAACGATTACCCTGTTTAAGCCATGCTCCTTAATCTTATCCTTAATTATTTGTTGAGTATCCTGGGAGCATGTATATAAATTCTCATCAGCATACACAACATTTGAAAGTGTTTTTGCATATTCAACAACCTCTTTAACATCCACCACACCGCCAATATTAATACCGCAATGGCATACAAAAACACCTATTCTGGGTCCCTGTCCACGGATATCAAGCTCTTTTGGATATGCTTTCTCTTTTATTAATGCACCACGTACACCAGATAACGGCTCTGCAGCTGCAGCTGCAACTCCACTTGCTCCCATTACAGTCTCAGGAATATCCTTTGGACCGCTAAATGCCCCACATACAAATATTCCAGGTTTAGAGGCATGCAGGGGAAGAAAGTCTCTTGTATCACAAAAATTATATTGATTAAGCTTAATGCCAATTTTTCTTGCAAGATTGGAAATCTTCTTAGAAGGCTTCAGCCCTACTGAAAGAACAACAAGATCAAATTCCTCAAAGAATATATTTCCCTCTTCATTGACATATCTTAATGTAATATTACCTGTGTTTTTATTTTCAACTGCTTCTGAAACTCTTGATCTTATAAATCTTACGCCATATTCAGCTTTTGCTCTTTCATAATATTTGTCAAAGTCCTTGCCATACGCCCTCATATCCATGAAGAAAATACCAATATCCAGTTTCTCCCTGCTATGTTCCTTTGCTATAATTGCTTCTTTTATAGCATACATGCAACACACAGAAGAGCAGTATCCAGCTTTGCAGTCAACATCTCTTGAACCAACGCATTGAAGAAAAGAAATTCTCTTTGGCGATTTCCTGTCAGAAGGTCTTAACAGATGCCCTTCGTAAGGCCCTGAAGCAGATAAAATTCTCTCAAATTGAATACTGCTTATTACATTTTTAAATCTGCTATATCCATAATCATATTTCAATTGCGGATTAAATTCCTCAAAGCCCGGCGCAAGAATTATTGAGCCAATATTTATATGTGCAAATTCATCTTTCATGTCATGGTCTATTGCATTTGCCTGACATATTTTTTCACATTCACCGCACCCGGAACAAATTCCGCAATTAAGACATCTTTCCGCTTCTCTCTTTGCGTCTTCTTCTGAGAATCCAAGCTCAACTTCAGAGAAATTTTTAACCCTCGGTTTAATATTAAGCTCTGGCATTCTCACTCTGTTTTCAGGTGTAAGATAATCTCCAACATCCGGATCGCTTGGATTACCCTGAACCGTTTTGTATGTTAATTTTACCCCATGTAAATATCCCATTATTGATACAGCTGCTTTCTTCCCAGCTGCAATTGCCTCTATAACCGTGCCTGGTCCGCTGGTAACATCTCCGCCTGCGAATATGCCTCCTTTAGCGGTCTGGCAGGTGTCAGCCTCAGCATCAATTGTCTTCCATTTGCTGATAACTATGCCATGGTCTTCTGAGATAAAAGACAGGTCTGGGGATTGGCTTATAGCAGGTATTAACATATCTATCTCAACAATAAAATCAGTTTTGGGTATCGGGACAGGTCTTCTTCTTCCACTGTCATCAGGTTCACCAAGCTTCATTTTTTGACAAACAACCTTGCGAGCTTCGCTCTTTTCTCCAACTATTCTCAACGGAGCGGCTAAATAGATAATATCAATTCCTTCTTTCTCTGCTGCTCTTATCTCCTCCTCATCTGCAGGCATTTCTAGTCTAGTGCGCCTGTATATGATTGTCACTTTACTGGCTCCCAGTCTCAGGGCAGTTCTGGCAGAATCCACAGCTGCATTTCCTCCTCCTATAACAACAACTTTCCCTTTAACTTGTTTAAGCTTTCCAAGATTTGCCTCTCTCAAAAATGCCACGCAATCCAATACGCCTCGCATCCCTTCACCGGGAATACCCAGCTTAAGCCCCTTATGAGCACCTGCTGCAATGAACACAGCTTTATATCCCATTTTGTTTTTTAAGTCGCTAAAACTGATTTTATCTCCTATGCAGATATTTGTTTTTATCTCAACGCCCAGGTCCTGAATCATTCTAATTTCTTTGTTTAATATATTTTTAGGTAGGCGATATTCAGGTATGCCTACTGCAAGCATTCCACCTGCAACAGGCAATGCTTCAAATACTGTAACAGGATATCCTTCTCGTGCTAGATCATAAGCACAGCTCAAGCCAGCTGGTCCAGAACCAATAATTGCAACTTTTTCCTTCTTTCTTCGTTGCTTTTCCTTAATCCTTAATCCTGAATCCTTAATCCTATTTTTCCCTTCCCAATCCGCAAGGAAGCGTTTTAGAGATCTTATAGCAATTGGCTGATCATATTCTCCTCTTTTGCATTGTGCTTCACATGGATGATGACAAACCCTGCCGCACACTGCAGCAAAAGGAATTCTCTCTCTTACAAGATCAAGCGCCTCTTTATACTTGCCTGCAGAAATAAGCGCAATGTATCCATGTGGATTGACCCCTGCAGGACAGGCAAGTCTGCATGGAGAAATATCATTTTTCTCAATTGTATATGCATTTGGATATGCCTGTGGAAACGGTCTGTAAATAGCTTTACGAGACACTAATTCCTGGTTGAACTCATCAGGAACCTTTACAGGACATACATCTTCACATTCAGCGCATCCGGTACACTTTGTTGTATCTATAAATCTGGATTTCCTCCTGATACGTACCATAAAATTGCCAGCCTGACCGGAAATATTTTCTATGTCTGAATATGTAATGTTCTCTATATTGAGATGCCTGCCGCACTCAACCAGTTTAGGGGACATTATGCACATAGAGCAATCATTAGTGGGGAAGGTTTTATCAAGCTGAGCCATTACGCCGCCAATTGTTGGCGACGATTCCACAAGATAAACCTTAAACCCTGACTCAGCAAGATCCAAAGACGCCTGTATGCCCCCGATTCCTGCACCAACTACCATTACTGAAGCTACAGGCTTGTTTTTTTGTTTATTTGACATGGAGCTAGTATATTATCTCTGCTTAATTATCTTTATAAAGGCATCTACTGCTTCTGGGTCGAATTGTGTTCCTTTATTCTTCTTGAGTTCCTCAATAGCTTGATCTTCATTCATTGGTTTCTGTCTGTAGGGTCTTCTGGATGTCATTGCGTCAAAGGAATCTGCAACTGCCAGAATTCTTGCAATAAGTGGGATGTTCATTTTTTCAAGACCATCGGGGTAACCCCTTCCGTCAAAACGTTCATGATGATGTCTTATTAATGGAGCTGCATCTTTGAGGAACTCCAGCGGTTCTACGAGTTCTGCTCCTTTTGTTGGATGTGTCTTAATCTCTGCAAATTCTGCAGTGGTTAATTTGTCTGGCTTGTTTAATATTCCGTCCGGGATAGCAATCTTCCCAATATCATGCAACCGCCCTGCATATCTAATAATTTTTAATAGTTCCTCTTCTACCTTGAGTTCCTTTGCTATGCCAATAGCATAATTTGTAACACGTTCTGAATGACCGCGAGTGTATAGATCCCTTGCTTCGATCGTAAGAGCAAGGGTCTCTATTGTTTCTAAATAATTTTTCTTAATGGTATCGTAAAGCTTGGCATTCTCTATGGCAACCGAAATATGATTTGCAAACGCACTCAGTAAGTCAATATCATTCTGCTCAAATTCATGTGGGGATTTTTTGTAAACACTGATTAGACCTATCACTCGAATCTTAGATTTTATTGGGACAGAAAGCAGTGCCACTAACCCCTCGTTTTTTAGAAATTCATTATAATCTACCCTTTTGTCTTTTCGAATATCGCATATTGCAATCGGCTCCGCATGCTCTGCAACATAACCTCCAACACCTTCTCCCATTTCCAACGGTCCTTTTCTCATATATTCACCACTCAGATTGTGCCCGGCACGAATTAGAAGCTTGTTCTTGTTCTCATCATCCAGCAGTCTCAAAGAACATGACTCAGTATTCGTTATCTCTGTTGCCATTTTTGCAATGTAATCCAGTGTCTTCTGCAGATTAAGTGAAAGGTTGATTTTTTCACTAACACTACATAAAGTAGAATGCTCTTTTGCTTTTTTGGTAACATCATGATACGCGCGAACATTCTCAATTAATATAGCAGCCTGACTTGCAATAGCTATCAAAGAATCCAATTCATCCTGAGTGAATGATTTGCTGTTTTTTTTATTTGTGCAGTTTATAACTCCAAGCAGCTCTCCTTTTGAAATTATAGGAACAGATAATAGAGATTTTCCCTTGTATATAGGATTATTTGTTCCTGAAAATCTTGATTTTTCAATATCTTCTATAAGCAAAGGCTGCCTTTCCTGCGCCACCCATCCAGAGATTTCTTTTTCTTCTCCCAGTTTTATTCTGGTACTCTCTATTATTTCATCCCCTAAACCAACAGCCGCTTTTATGCTCAATAGGTTTTTATCCTTATTAAAAATCATTATGCTTCCCACTTTGCAATCAAGTGCCTTTGTTACCACATTAATAACCTTACTCAGAATTTGTTCAAGGTTTCCTGATGATACAAAAACGCTGCTTATGCTTTGTATTGCTGATAACTGCTTAACCTTACTGGAAAGCTCATCAACATGTTCTTGAAGATCCTTATTAAGTTTCTCAAGCACACCGTGATATTTTGTTTCTGTAATATTCTCCCGCTTTTTCAATAAAAGGAATATATTTATTACAATCATTGCAATTAATGTTACTAACAAAAAGAAATTTATAATGACCTGCAATGGCATGTTTTTTTACCCCTGAGATTTTATGAACTCTTTGACTTTAGCTGTTATATTCTCTCCTGCTTTATCAACTGGTTGTTCTTTTGTAAGACACTTAATAATATCAAGTCTTATTTTTTGTGCCAGATTATCAATGTTATACACCTTATCTAAAAAATCCTTCCTAACATGACCTTCCTTTATTGCTAGGTACCTGAGCACTGCCATAATATCTGTAAATTTAACATTCTGTGGGCATTGCGCGTAGCATGTATAACAGCTACAGCAATACCAGATTACTTTAGAGGAGAGTACCTCTTTCTTCATGCCAAGCAGTACCATGCGAATAATTTTTCTTGGATTGAACTCCTCATCTACTTCACTCACAGGACATCCTGCAGTACATGTGCCACAGGAAAAGCATTTTTTAATATTTTCTCCACCTGGCTGCGCACCTACCTCATATTTAAAGTTTTTATCAAGTTCATCAGAACTAATTTTATCTTTCACTTGCCCTTGTTTCCCTTAATTAAAAATTCAAAATTATATTTATGGTCTTGGAAATAATCCGACCATTTTTACGATCTCGGGCACTACTTCTTCCCACTGAACTGCCATTATGTGAATACCATGAACACCTTTTATCTTTTTCAACTCTTCTATGGTTTCAATACATATATTTATACCTTCCTCCTTAGGGTCATTAGCGCTCTCTATACGTTTCAAGATTTCCTGAGGCACACTAACCCCTGATACGTTTTCAGCCATATGCTTTGCCATATTATATGATTTAATGGGAGTGACACCCGCGAGAATGTGCGTCTTCTTGTCTAATCCTTTATCCTCCACCATTTTCATCCATTCAGAAAACCTGTTCATATCAAATATACACTGTGTTTGAATAAAATCCGCTCCAGCTTTTATCTTTTTCTCAAGTCTTATAACTCTGAATTCCAGAGGATCTGCAAAAGGATTTGCTGCTGCGCCTATAAAGATTTGGGGAGGCGTTTTTATCGCATCACCGCCTAAAACCTTTTGTTCATCCCTCATCATCTTCAAGAGACTTACAAGCTGTATGGAATCTATATCAAACACATTTTTTGAATCGGGATGATTTCCAAAACACTGATGATCGCCAGTAATACAGAGAATATTTTTCACTCCTAATGCAGCTGCGCCAAGAACATCGCTTTGGATAGCGATCCTGTTGCGATCCCGACAGGTCATTTGAATTACAGGCTCAATACCCTGATCCAGAATTATTCTACCTGCGGCTATACTGGACATTCTGACTATTGCAGTTTGATTGTCAGTAAGGTTTGCTGCGTCTACATAGTTTTTTAATATCTGCGCCCGTTTTATAACAAACTCTTTATTTGCGCTTTTAGGAGGCCCTAATTCTGCAGTAATAGCGAACTTGCCTGAAGTTAAAACGGTTTCAAGATTACTTCCTGATTTCATAAACTATTATTCTCTTACATCCTGCCTTATGACTTTTCTGGGGCCTCCGTCTCTTGAGGTCTTCCAGCTTTTTGCAGGCTCTATTTTTAGGAGTTTATCAAGTTGTCCAAGGAGTTTCATTCTGTCATAGATTAATTGCCATGCACAATCAATATTATCCGGATCCACCTCGCATTTACCATCTACTGATCCTCCGCATGGACCATTAAGCAGGCTTTTCGAACACCTGGCGATATGGCATATGCCGCCAAAATCTGCCAGCCTGCAGTCTCCACATCCAGCACATGTTTCAGTCCATTGTCCCTGTTCTTCAGGCAAACCCATAAACTTTGGATTAAGCGCGGGATAAACTAGTTTCCCTTCATACATCTTTGCAATGAGCTGCACTCCTATTCCACAAGCCATTGACAGTATAATATCATGTCCTTTAATTTCACTCTCTATTTCTTTAACAAACTCCTCCTCACACTGACGTTCTGTAACTTGTTCTGTAATTTCTATGGGCTTACCTTGTTTCTTCTTTGCTATTTTAACTAAAGAAGCAAGTTCAGAGACCTCTTTTTCTCCACCTGCCATACAAATGGCTACACAAGCGTTACAGCCAACAATAAGCAACTTCTCACAATCTCCAAGCATATCCAGAATTTCCTGAATAGGCTTCCTATCAGCAACTATCATCTTATAGATCTCTGCATTCTCGCAGCTTTTATAGTATTATGCATAAGCATTGTAATTGTCATAGGCCCAACGCCGCCCGGAACAGGTGTAATAGCACTCGCTATTTCTTTTACTTCCTCGAAATCCACATCCCCAACAAGTTTGTATCCCCTTTCTGAGCTTGAATCATCAACCCGATTAACTCCCACATCTATAACCACTGCGCCATGTTTAACCATATCTCCCTTTATCATCCTTGCTCTTCCAATAGCAGCAATTAATATATCCGCCTGTTTGGTATAGTAAGACAAGTCCCCGCTTCGTGAATGGCATACAGTGACTGTTGCATTAGCACCTTGCGCTTTTTGAAGCAGAATTAGCGCAACAGGTTTGCCTACAATATTACTCCTGCCAACTACAACAACATGTTTCCCTTCAATCTGGATGCCGCTTTTAAGAAGAAGCTGCTGAATGCCATATGGAGTGCATGGCAGAAAGGAAGGCTTGCCAATAACAAGATTGCCCACATTTACCGGATGAAAGCCGTCAACATCCTTTGATGGATCAATAGCGTTAAGAACCTTATCTTCATCAATATGGTCCGGCAGGGGAAGCTGAACAAGAATGCCATGAACCTTCTCATTTGCATTGAGCTTATTAATAAGTTCTAGCAGGTCTTGTTCTGGAGTTTCTCGTGGCAGTTTGTGCTCTTCAGAGTATATTTCAAGCTTTTGGCACGCCTTTTTTTTCATATTGACATAGACTCTGGAAGCAGCATTATCTCCTATCAGGACAACAGCAAGTCCGGGAATTAGATTATATTTGTTCTTAAGGCTCTCCACCTCAATCTTCATCTCTTCTTGCATCTGAGCAGCAATCGCCTTACCATCTATAATCTTTGCAGACATATGTTTAGTATCCTGCCTGATTCAGAAATCTTATATGAAACTCATAGCATTTATTGTGTGCAATCTGAATAGTGCGTCCAAAATATCCGGGTTTTCCCCATCTTATCATCTCCCATATGCCAAGCGGAACGCCCCACACAAGACCTGTAACAAGCGATTCTGCAGCTATTATAGGAGTAGCTATAAGAACCTCAAATATAGTCTTTTTCTCTTTTTCGCGATAAAGATTAGGCCTTAAAGGGTAATCCTCTGGTTTAGCTCTCCATGTAAACAGCTTCCATGGGATTGATACAAACGGCGCAATAATGGGTGCCGGCAGCCATGTCGGCATAAAGAGTAACTCCCTGGTTGCCTGATTTGATTGCCCTATTAATGATTCTTCTTCCTGAGCAAATGCAGCAAGACTTGCAGAAAAAACTAGTGTTATTACTATTAACGTAGCTAAAAACTTCTTCATTTCACTCCTCCTTTTTCCATTATGTTATTACCTTACAACTCCATAATCTTTAGCAGCTTTTTCTTCAAACACCTCCTTTCTTCCATTTCTTGTATATTGGCCCAAGCTCTGAAGCCTGTAACATTACATCCCCAAAAGCACTACGGAATTTCTCTTCCATATTAGGTGCAAAGTTGAGAATTTGCAAGCGTTTATCCTCAATGTCCAATTCCTTCAACATATTACAAGTGGCCTCCACAACTTTTTCTACTCTTATATTTCCATTTATAAAGTGACATGCTTCTTCTATGCATGCAATTACTATAACCATATCCTTCCCGGATTCAAAACATTTAAGTATATGAATACTACTAATCTTCCCGGAACATGGAACCTTTATAACTTGAATATTGCTGTGGTGTTTACTAACACTTAACGCAGTTTCATAAACTGAATTCTCACAGCAGAAGACAGTAATATTTGGTTTATATGTCATTACAAAATCACCCTATAAGCTCAAGTATCTTCTCATCCTCATATTCCCTGAGCTGTATTGCTCTTGAGGGACATAGAGATGTGCAGATTCCACATCCAAAACATGCCTCTTCAATAATCTTTGCAGCTTTCTTGCCTGCTTCGCGAGAGAACTCTATATCTATTGCTTTATGAGGACATGAACGTAGGCATGTGAGACAAAGCGCGCATTTTTCCTCATCTACTTCTGCTGTCTTCTCATCAATTTCTATCGCACTCTTTGCAATCAGGTTATGAGCAGCATATGCAGCTGTTAACGAATCATCTAATATATCATTCAGCCCGGCATCAATATGACATGCTCCAGCAAAGAATATGCCTTTCCTATTTGACAAATTTGGCATAAAGTGAACATTATTATTCTGAAAAAACCCTTGTTTATCTCTCTCAACACCAAGTATACCCGAGAGCTCTTCTGTGCCCTGGCTGGGAAGAATATTTTCCCCAATTACCAGCCAGTCACACTTCAGTTGAAGATCTCTTATGTCTATTCCCTCTACAGCAGAATCTGTTGAGCTAAGTTCAACAAATATTAGGTTGTTATATGGAGATATTTTCATCTGAGACTTAAGAGGCTTTATAAATACAACTCCTTTTTCTCTGGCATCCGTATATGATTGCTCAAATTTCTTACCAGCAACTTTTATATTGCGGGATATTACAAATACCTCACATCTTAATTTTTCTCTGAGAAGCAAAGCATTTTTTAGTATAGATAATGCTATTATTTGAGAATCCTCCTTGTCAAAATCACATAGAAATACGACTTTTGACAATCTTCTTATCTTGCTATCTGCAATGCAATCTTCAAGACGGGTATGATTGATTATCCTTTGAGAATTGCAATCCATCTTTGGCGTGGATATATTAATTCCTGTTGCAATAATAACTGCCCCATGCTTAACGTTAATTAATTTTGAGTTTTTAATTTTTAATATTGAATTGAAGCTTCCAACATATCCTTTGGCCTCTATTAATTCTGTAGAGGTAAGCACGGTTATATTTGAGGATTTGTTCAATTTTGATATTTGCTGAGAGACAAAATCTTTCGCACATATATCCATGCCATATATGCTAAAAAGATTATTTAACCTGCCACCCAGGATTTCTCCTCTTTCAATTAGAGTTACTTTATGCCCTTGTTCCCCAAGGTATATTGCAGCAGTTATTCCTGCAATGCCTCCACCAATTATAAGAATGCCTCCGTTTACTCTAATTCGTCTGTTCACAAGTACTCCATCACATCTATTGCAGTTTTCTCTGCGTGCCGAATAGATTCTGATATGCTCTTTGGCCCTTCACATGTACCTGAGAGAAAAACACCTTGAACATTTGTTCTTGTAGAAAAATCATCAACAGGTTCAAAAAAACCGAACTCGTCTGTATTGATCCCAAGAAGACTCTCAATTCTCCGATTATCCTCTGATGGCGTTACGCCTATAGAGAGAACAAGAAGATCATAATCCCTCTTAACAAGTTTAGCCTTTGTTACTTCTTCATACAAAACCCTTACTGATTTAGTCTCAGGAATTTCTTGCGCTCTTGTTGGTATGCTCTTTATAAACTCTATTTTTGAATCATCCTTACATTGGTCATATAACATATTGAATTCTTTGCCTGAAGACTGGATATCCATATAGAAAACATCTACCTTAATTTCAGGAAAGGCTTCTCTGAGCATCATGACGAGTCTCAAGGCATAACGACAGCATACTCTTGAACAATAGCCCTTGTTTAAGTGCGGATCCCTGGACCCAACGCACTGTATGAATGCCGCTCGCTTTGGGATGTCACCCAAGAGCCTAAATTCTCCCTTTTCTTTGAAGTGCTCCTCAATATCCAGACCTGTAAAAACATAAGGGATTCTTCCGTAGCCAAATCTGCCTTTTTCCCTTGCATCAAATGGAGTAAAACCAGTTGCAATGACTATTGCATCTGCCTCTACAGAGCTGTTTTTATTACCCTGCTTTATTTGAATGGAAAAGTTAGATTTGGATCTTAAAATATCGGAGATATCTGAATCTAAATATATCTTGACATTAGGATGAATCTTTATTCTGTCTCTTCTATCCTTTAGAAGGCAAGCCCCACATTTTGTACAAACATCATCTACAGCTTTACAACAAAATCTTTGAACATGTCCGCCTATTGAAGAATTTTTTTCTACTAAATGAACAGTTATTCCCCTATCTGCAATCTCTAAAGCTGAAATAATGCCTGCTATTCCCGCTCCGATAACCAGCACATTTTTATGTTTCATAGCATAATTATTCTAGTGTAGAAAATGCCGCATTCCGGTAAATGCCATGGCTATACCAAGCTCGTCAGCCTTGGATATTGAGGCATCATCCCGTTTTGACCCGCCTGGCTGGATAATATAGCGAATACCAAACTCAGCCGCTTCTTCAACAGTATCAGAAAATGGAAAAAATGCATCAGAAGCAAGCACCAGTTCTGACATTACTCTTTTTACATAATCATCTAATGATCCTTCCGGTTTCAGCATGTCATATTCAATCTGTAGATTTTCCATTGCTTTGGCAACTGCTAACTTACGCAAAGAATCGACTCTGTTTGGCTGACCAGCGCCCATACCTAACACCTGAAAATATCTAGGCATATATTCCCTGCAAAGAACAATCGCGTTGGACTTAGTATGTTTGCACGCCTTATATGCAAACTTAGCCAACTCTTTTTTATTGTCAGGAAACAATGCTTTTGTCGGAACATCAAATGTATCAAAAACTTTCAAGTCTCTGTCTTGCTCAAGTATACCGCCTACAATTTTTCTATATGTAAATCTTTCATGCTCACCCACCTCAAGAGGCGCTACTTCAAGAATTCGCAATACCTTACCTTCGGACTTTAAAAGCTCTAAAGCATTTCTATCATATCCTGGAGCTATTATAACCTCCACATGCTTTGTTTTAACCTCCTCTGGCACATACTTATCACCCTGTTTCGCATAGGTCAGGTGCTTTGTATCCTTTCCTTTTAGAAATTTTGCAGTCTCAAAATCAAGTTTTCTTGTAACAGCAACAATTGAGCCAAAAGCAGATATTGGATCTCCCATCCATGCTCTTTCAACAGCCTCTTTTAAGGTCCTGCCTGTCGCATATCCACATGGATTTGTATGTTTCACCACAACGGCTCCGATTTGCTCTTTGAGATCTTTTACTGCTTCAAAAGCACCGTTTGCGTCTACATAATTGTTATAAGACATCTCTTTACCATGCAAAATTTTTGCTGTGGCAAGGTTTGATTCTGCACAATCTCTATTTATATAAAAAGTAGCTGACTGATGCGAATTCTCCCCATATCTTAAAGGTACTCCTTGTGTAAATTTAAGTCTTAGTATTTTTTCTTTAGACAGGTTTTCGCTGAGATATTTGTCTATAGCGCTGTCATAATCTGCGGTATGCCTGAATACTTTAACAGCTAGATTCTCTCTTGTCTTAAGAGATATTTCCCCTGAATTTTTAAGCTCATCAATAATGAATGCATAATCATCTGGGTCCACTACAACAGCAACATCCTTGTAGTTTTTTGCTCCGCTGCGAAGCATTGTTGGGCCTCCAATATCAATATTTTCTATCGCCTCTTCAAGAGAGGTCCCCTCCTTGGCTATGGTCTTCTGAAATGGATACAAATTCACTACAACCATATCTATAAGTTCAATAGAATAATTCTTAACCTGTTCCATGTGTTCAGGACTATTTCGAAGAGCAAGAAGTCCTCCATGGATTTTAGGATGCAGCGTCTTCACTCTGCCGTCAAGCATCTCAGGGAAACCTGTAAATTCAGACACTCCTTTTACAGATACTCCTGCTTCTTCAAGCGCTCTTTTTGTGCCTCCTGTTGAGAGTATCTCTATGCCCATTTTGTCCAATTGGTTAGCAAAATCCACAATCCCTGTTTTATCAGACACGCTTACCAGTGCTCTCTTAATCTTATGCATAATACCTCCTGTGTATACCCCTTACATATGAAACTATTATACAAGCAATCATTCAATCAATCCAGCAAAATAATGCCTTTTTTGTCCGGTTATTTTAGCTTGACACCGTATTGACAACAAATTTAGTTAGTGATAATATTCACAGGATTTGTGAAGTTTATCACAAGGAACTAAGATGGAAAGCTACAAAATTCCGAGAAAGTCAGTAGAAAGATTATCCATATATAGGCGGATTTTAATGGGAATAATGGACGCAGGTTTTACAACTGTCTCTTCTCGCGAACTTGCGGAAAGAGCTGGACTCAACTCTGCTCAAGTGAGAAAAGATCTTGTATATTTTGGCCAATTCGGAACACCTGGAATGGGATACAATGTTTCAATGCTTCACAGGGCAATTACGAGGATAATGGGTTTGCATAAAAGAATTCCTGTGGCCTTAACAGGCGTTGGCAATCTAGGACAGGCCTTATTATCATATCCTGGATTTAAGGAACGTGGTTTTATAATAGAGTCTATTTTTGATAATGATCATGAAAAGGTTGGAAAGATAAAAAATGGATTAAAAATACGAGATGAGAAAAATATTAGCAGTGAAATTAAAAATAAGAAGATCAAGGTAGGTATTATTGCAACACCTTCCCCTGTGGCGCAGTCCGCTGCTAATAAGTTAATTAAAGGAGGGATTAAGGGAATATTGAATTTTGCTCCAATAGAACTTAAAGTCCCCTCAGGAATAACAGTAGTTAACGTGGCGTTGTGCGAAAAGCTGGAAATGTTGTCCTATTATTTATCAAAAAGGAAATTGTTATGAAAATTAGAGATATTGTCCGCATTTTGGAGGCTGAAATATTGTGTTGTGAAAATTGTCTTGGGAAGAGAATTTTGGATTTTGCAGCAAGTGATCTTTTAAGTGATGTTCTGGCTTATGAAAAGGAAAACTATTTGCTTTTAACAGGACTGACTTCTCAACAAGTTGTCCGAACGGCTGAGATAACAGGCGCGGTTGCTATTGTCTTTGTAAGAGGGAAACTTCCTCCTCAGGAGGCAATCGGATTGGCAAAATCTCATCATATTCCTCTCCTGATGACAGATAAATCAATGTTTGATTCTTGCAGGAAAATAACTGAGGAACTTAGTAAAGAAAAGAATAAATGAATATATATAATCATTCTAAGGAAAAATTAACACTGGCTAATGAGTTGATATATGAAATCAAGGTCAAGGAAGCAATGTCAAAAAACTTACTGTTCTTTAATGAAAATGCTACTTTCAGAGAAATTCAATTAGCACTCAAGGAGAAAAAAATTTCAGGAGTCCCTGTAATTGATGCTAAAAAAAATCTTGTAGGCATTGTAAGTATCGATGATATCATTACAGCTTTTGATAAGAACTACGTAGATAATAAAATTAGTGATTATATGACCAGAAATGTAATCACTATCCCCAAGAATTTTTCGGTAATTTCTGCAATTAACAGGTTAGAAAAATTTAAGGTGGGAAGACTTCCTGTTACCGAATCTTCAAAAAGCCGAAAAGTTGCAGGGATAATAACTCTTAGTGATATTTTAAACAGATTGTTAGTTGTAGTTCATTCAATTGCTGAAGAAGTTGAGGAGAGAGAAGCAAAAAACACCCAGATTTCTAAAAATTTAATAAGGGAAATTGCCAAAAAACCGCTACAATTTGAAGTTAAGGGAGATGATTTTGATAATGCTGGTAGAGCAGCCAGCATAACCAAAAAGTACTTTCAAAACCTAGGAATTAGTAAAGATATTATTCGCAGGATTGCTATAGTCTGCTATGAAGCTGAAATGAATATTTGCCTTCATTCCTTAGGAGGAAATATCACTATTAAACTAGATGGTAATAATATTGCAATTTGTGCTTATGATAAAGGCCCTGGGATTGCTGATGTTAAACTGGCACTAAAACCAGGGTTTACCACAGCATCAGAAAAGATAAGGGCATTAGGTTTTGGTGCCGGCATGGGACTTCCTAATATAAAACGTTGTTCTGACAATTTAGAGATAAAATCTTGTTTAAAGGCAGGGACAATCTTAAAAGCAAAAATTAATTTAGGAGAGGGAAATGAGGCTATCTAAGATTATTGATAAATGCAAATTAGAAAAAATTGCTGTATGTTCGGATTGTGAAATTGAGACAGGATATTGCGGCGATTTAATGTCTAATGTTATGGCTCATGCTGCTCAGAATTGTATTTGGGTTACTATACAGGCACATAAAAACAGTATCGCAGTTGCTCTCATTAAGGATATTCGGGCAATAATATTTACCAATAATGTACAAGTTGAACCTGAAGTAATTGAAAAAGCCAAAGAAGAGAAGATTAATTTACTGAGAACGGGAAAGGATTCCTTTGCGATTTGCGGAGAAATATATGGCATGCTGGAGGTTAAAAACTGAAAAGGATTGATTTGCATATGCACTCTGCGCTTTCAGCTTGTTGCGCGGATGAAATGTCGCCAAGGATGATTTTAGATATGGCATTAAAAAGAAATTTAAATGTTGTTTCTATAACTGACCATAATGCTGTTAAGCATTCAATTGCAGCCTGTCAGTTAAGTAAAAAAGACTCGATTGCAGTTATCCCCGGTGTTGAGCTAACAACCAGAGAAGAAGTACATCTTCTGGCATATTTCCCGAATGTAGAGACTTTGTTAAAATTAGAAAAGAAAATAGATAGTTGTTTACCAAAAGCAAGTAATAATCCAAAAATTTTTGGGCATCAGGTACGTTATGATCTAAATGGAGAGATCGTTGGGCTTGATAACAAATTAAGACAGACAGCTCTGGATATGGGATTAGATAATCTTGTTGATTTTATTCATAACCTTGGGGGTATAGCGGTTCCTGCGCATATTGATAAAGATAGGTTCAGCATGCTCAGCCAATTGGGTTTTTTAGATCCGGAAGCAAATTTTGATGCGGTGGAGATTTCCAAATTTAAATGGGGAAAAGAAAGTTTTCATTTGACAGACGTTTGGGAAGGGTTTCCTGTAATAGCAGGTTCTGACAGTCATGCTATCGATGACATAGGACTTTTTTTTATGGAAGATATCAATGAAGAAATCAGCGATTTTTCATCTTTAAAAGATTTTTTTGGGGAAAATAAACAATGAAAGATTTAGCAGACCATTTATTTGACATTCTGGAAAATTCAGTGACGGCTGAGGCGACGGAAATTAAAGTTACATTGGGACTGTGTAATAAGCGATTTTTTTGTGAAATAAAAGATAATGGCAGAGGTATTAAAAGCGAAGACGTGACTGATCCTTTTGTAACATCCAGAAAGGAACGAAAAGTTGGGTTGGGCCTTCCGCTTTTGAAGAAGACAGCAGAAAATACAAACGGATTTCTCAGGATTTCTAGATTAGAAGACAATGGAACATTCCTTGAATTTGAGACAGATATATCTCATATTGATGCAAAGCCATTCGGTAATTTGGCAAAGGTTTTTGTTGATGCTCTACGTTCATGGCCAGGGGTTGATTTTGAGGTTTTAATAGAGAGAAAAAAAAGCAAAAACGAACAAGTTCTTAATACAAAAGAAATTAGAGATACTATGGGCTGTTCTGATATACAGTATAAAGAAATACAGGATTTTGTTTATCAATCTATTGACAAAGAACTTACAAGAATTGGTATTAACACACAATTCGGCAATTTTTAATCTTACATAAAGGAGAGCTATGAAAAACTTAGAAGAACTAAAGCAGATAAGGGATAAAGTAAAGAAAAATCTTCAGATGCGGTCGGGAAAACACAAAGTTCGAATTGTTGTTTGCATGGCAACCTGTGGTATTGCTGCCGGAGCAAGGCAAACGATGAACACTCTGGTGGATCTTATTGAAAAGAGCAATAGGGACGATATTGTAATCACTACTTCCGGTTGTGCTGGATTTTGTGAGCAGGAACCTATGATCCAAATTTACATAGAAGATAAGGAACCCGTGGTTTATGGAAAGGTTGACTTAAAGGCTGCGGAAGAAATCTTTGAGAAGCATATTCTAAATGGTCAGATTGTAGAAAGATATCTTTTTTCTAAGGGAAAATAATTATGGAATGCCTTTGCAAAGAAAAGGAACTTACCAGTGAACAGAAATATAGCCAGCTTAAAGAGTTCATTGATAAAAGCAAGGATAAAAAAGGCTATTTAATTCCTGTTCTCCACATGGCTCAAACAATCTTTGGATATCTTTCCCTTGAAGTGCAAAATTTTGTAGCAATGGAAATGGATATTTCGGTAAGTATAGTTACGGGAGTGGTTACTTTTTATTCCTATTTTAAAACCTCTCCTACCGGCAGGCATACTATTACTGTATGTTTGGGTACGGCTTGTTATGTCAGAGGCGCAAAAAAAATATTAGAAGCGCTTGAGAAAAAACTTGGTATCAAGATCGGTGAAACTACTGAAGATAGAAGATTTTCTCTTGGAGCGCAAAGATGTTTAGGGGCCTGCGGATTAGCTCCTGTCATTATGGTTGGCAAAGATATCCATGGACGGATGTCTGCTCAAAAATTAGATGCAATAATAGAACAATATAAATAAGGCAGAAAATATCATTATGTATAATCTAAGAACGCATGTTCTTCTTTGTTATGGAGGCGCCTGCCTTTCTTCCGGTGCTGAAAGTCTTAAGGGAGCAATGGAGAAAGCAATAAACGAAGTTGGCATTCAAAATGAAGTTGATGTTATTACTACCGGATGCATGGGAACCTGTGAGTTAGGTCCGGTTATGATTGTTTATCCTGATGGAGTATTTTACCAAAAGGTTAAAGCTGAAGACGCGAAAGAAATTGTCCGTGAACATTTGCTAAAAGGAAGAGTGGTTAAGCGTCTTTTTTACAAAAAGCCAAAGACTGAAGAAATGGTGGAAATGTTTAATGATATTGATTTCTTCAAGCTTCAGAAAAAAATAGCTCTCAGGAATTGCGGGATTATCAATCCGCTTGATATTGATGAGTATATTGCCGCTGACGGATATATGGCTCTTGGAAAAGCGCTGACGGAAATGACTCCGCATAAAGTGATCAAAGAAATCAAAAGATCAGGACTCAGGGGACGCGGAGGGGCAGGATTCCCTACAGGTTTAAAGTGGGAGCTTACTGCCGCATCCGCAGGAAAACAGAAGTATGTGGTATGTAACGCTGATGAGGGCGATCCCGGAGCTTTCATGGACAGAAGTATTCTGGAAGGAGATCCTCACAGTGTCATGGAAGCCATGATGATATGCGGTTATGCTATTGGCTCAAATCAGGGATATGTGTATGTTCGCGCAGAATATCCACTGGCAGTAGAAAGATTATCGCTTGCCATTGAGCAGGCAAGGAAGAGCGAACTTCTTGGAGAAAATATTCTTGGAACAGGTTTTAATTTTGAGATAGATATCAGGATGGGCGCCGGAGCCTTCGTATGCGGAGAGGAAACTGCGCTTATGCGTTCCGTAGAAGGCATGAGGGGAGAACCGCGGACAAAACCGCCTTTTCCAGCTCAAAAGGGTCTGTTTGACTGCCCAACAGTGCTAAATAATGTAGAAACTTTTGCCAATGTCCCTTATATAATTTTGCAAGGTGCTGATGATTTTGCTTCTGTCGGAACTGAGAAAAGTAGAGGAACAAAGGTTTTTGCTCTGGCGGGAGATATAAATAACACAGGTCTTATTGAGATACCTATTGGAATGCCATTGGGAACAATTATCTATGATATCGGAGGAGGTATTCCAAATAATAAAAAATTAAAAGCAGTGCAGATTGGAGGCCCTTCAGGCGGATGCATTCCTGTTCAACACTTAAATGTACCCGTTGATTATGAATCATTGCAGGAACTCGGCGCTATTATGGGCTCGGGCGGTTTGATTGTTATGGATGAAGACACCTGTATGGTTGATCTGGCGCGCTATTTCATGGAGTTCATTCAGGAAGAGTCGTGTGGGATGTGTACTCCATGCCGTCAAGGAACGCGAATTATGCTGGACATTCTTACCAGGATCTGTGATGGAAAAGGCAGAATGGAGGACATCAATATTCTTGAAGAATTATCATATCAAATAAAACAAACTTCACTTTGCGGATTAGGACAAACTGCGCCAAATCCGATTTTATCTACTTTGAAATATTTCAAAGTAGAATATATTGAACATATCCGGGATAAAAAATGCCGCGCAGGAGTATGTTCAAAATTGGTATATGCTCCCTGCTCTAATATCTGTCCTGCATCAGTAGATGTGCCGGCCTATCTGGCATATACAAAAGAGGGCAACTTCAAACAAGCTTTAAAGGTTCATTTGAAGACTAATCCGTTCCCTGCAGTCTGCGGACGTGTATGTCCACACCAGTGCGAAGCTAAATGCAGAAGGAACGATATTGATTCGGCGGTAAACATTCGTTCTGTAAAACGTTTTATGGCAGATTCAATAGAAGATTATCTGGAATGTTTCCCTGAAAAGCGCAAGCCTAACAAACTAAAGATAGCTGTAGTAGGTTCAGGACCATCAGGTCTATCCAATGCCTATTTTTTAACCATGCTGGGGTATGATGTAACTGTTTTTGAATCTGAGTCCAAAGCAGGAGGAATGCTTACCCACGCTATTCCTTCCTATAGACTTCCTAATAATATTGTGGAGAAAGAAATTCAGGCTTTATGTGGATATGGGGTGAAAATAAAAACTGCTACGAATGTCGGCAGGGATATCAGCATTGACGAACTTAGAAAACAGGACTTTAAAGCTTTTTATATTGCTTCCGGCGCAGAGGATTCTATTATGCCACGCATTGAAGGGATAGATAATGAAAAAGTTATGACTGGATTGGATTTTTTATATAAAGTAAATAACGAAGAAGAGGTAAATGCAGGAAAGGAAGTAGTAGTTATTGGCGGCGGAAACACAGCAATTGATGCTGCAAGAACA
Organism: bacterium; assembly: GCA_030652805.1. Classification (NCBI taxonomy): domain Bacteria; species bacterium. The sequence goes on from JAUSPT010000071.1 coordinate 39,749, forward strand.
GCAAAACGACTTGGCGCAGATGTGACCATAGTATATCGTCGAACCAGAGAAGAAATGCCTGCTGAAATAGAGGAAATTAAGGAGGCGGAAAACGAGGGGATAAAGATACAGCTTCTTCAAAATATTAAATCAGTCAGGTCAATTAATAATGGGTTAGAAGTTGAATTTGTAAATATGCGGCTTAGCGAATTTGATAAATCAGGCAGACGAAGACCTGTCGAAATAGAAACATCTTCTTTTTTCAGGAAAATTGATTCATTGATTTTAGCTATCGGGCAGAAACCGTCTCATGGCGCTTTATTCGACAAAGGATTAATGAAAGATATGTTTGCCGGCGGGGATGTAGTAACAGGTCCTGCTACAGTGGTAGAGGCGATTGGGGAGGCGCAGAGAGCAGCAGAGGCTATTGATAAATATTTAACCGGCGGCAGAGAGAAATACCCATGGAATATTATGAATCCAATTGAAGTTGCATTTGACACGGAAGAAGAACCTGTTAGTTATAAAAGAGAAAAAAATCTTTTGATTCCCTTAAAAGATAGAAAATCTTTTACTGAAGTTGAAAAAACATGGAACAGAGAGACTGCCTGCAAAGAAACAGAGAGATGTCTGCGTTGTGAATATAAAAAAGAAGAGGAAGAGCTATGATGATAAAAAAAATTGTTAAAAAGCACGGAAATAAAAAAGAGAATTTATTGCAGATACTGCATGACATTCAGAGCCAAAATCCAAAGAGCTACATTACTGAAGAGGATATTAATACGCTAAGTAGAGAAATGATTATATCTGTATCCGAAATTAAGGGAACTGCTTCTTTTTACACCATGTTTAGTTTTACACCGCGCGGTAAATATATAATCAGAGTTTGTGAGAGTCCACCATGCCATATTCTAGGCGCGCAAACTATTTTCGAAGCGATAGAATCAAAATTAGGGGTTAAGGCTGGAGAAACAACTGATGATGGCCTTTTTACGTTAGAGGGAACAAGTTGTCTTGGGATTTGCGGAGTTGCTCCTGCTATGATGATCAATGATGAAGCCTATGGAAATTTAAACGAAGAAAAAATATATAAAATATTGGGGCAAATTCAAGAAAAGGAAGGGGGAAAAGCATGAATCGGATTGTTCTTGAGAACTGCGGGAAGATTAATCCTGAAGATATTGAAGAATACATCGGTGTTGGTGGATATGAAGCGCTAGGTATGGCTCTGGAGAGAAAAACGCCGGAAGATATTATTAAGACAGTAAAGGATTCCAAACTTGTAGGAAGAGGGGGCGCAGGATTTCCAACAGGTTTAAAATGGTCATTTGCTAGAGCATCGAAAGAGACGCAAAAATATGTTATATGCAATGCGGATGAAGGAGAGCCAGGCACCTTTAAGGATCGCCTGATTATGGAGGGAGACCCGCATAAGGTTCTGGAAGGTATGGCGCTTTGTGGATACGCAATAGGTGCTAATACAGCTTATATCTACATTCGCGGAGAATACCAGCTTTCTATTCAAAGATTAACAAAAGCCATAAAAGACGCTGAGAAATTAGGGCTATTAGGTAAAAATATTTTCGGTGCGGACTTTGATTTTAATGTAAAGATTAAGATTGGAGCAGGTTCTTATGTTTGCGGAGAAGAAACAGCTCTTCTGAATTCAATGGAAGGATTAAGAGGCGAGCCGAGACTTAAGCCGCCTTTTCCTGCTGAATCAGGATTTTTATCCAAGCCGACAAACGTAAATAATGTTGAAACCTTTGCCAATATAGCTCCTATTATATTAAACGGATCTGACTGGTTTAAGAAATTTGGAACAGAAAGCACTCCGGGAACTAAAGTCTATACCATATTGGGACATATAAAACGTCCCGGCTTGATTGAGGTTCCCATGGGAATCACTCTGAGAGAGATTATTTATGATTATGCTGGAGGCATGTCTTCCGGAAAATTCAAAATGGCTCAAATAGGAGGAACTGCCGGAGACATTGTTTCATCAGCTCTTATGGATGCTCCGCTTGAGTATCAGTCACTTCAGGCGCTGGGGCATAATCTGGGTTCCGGCGCAATATTGATTATGAATGAAACAGTTTTAGTTGCGGATTTCCTGGCTTGCTGCATGAAATTCTTTGTTCATGAGTCATGCGGAAAATGTTCTGTATGCAGAATTGGTACAAAACAGATGTATAACGCTTTCAAACGCATGGAAAAGCAGGAAGCCTATTTTGATGAACTTGAGACTATAAAAGAGCTGGCTGAGGAACTTAAACTTACAGCTTTTTGTCCTATGGGACAGTCTGTTGCTTCACCCATTCTTTCTGCTTTGAAGTATTTTGGAAAGGAACTCGCTCTAGGAGTAAATCCTGACAGGAAGCGAGAACCTGTAACCAGAGAAAACCCTAACATAGTATTAAACTATTCTTAGAAATGAATAAGGAGACAAGAGAGATGCTGAACATTACGGTAAATAATGCCCGCTTAGAAGTATCAGAAAATATAACGATTCTGGATGCTGCTAGAAAGATTGGAATAAAGATACCCACTTTATGTTATCTGGCGGATCTTCAGAACCCCGGATCATGCAGGATGTGTGTTGTAGAGGTAGAAGGAGCGAAAGCGCTTCAACCCTCATGTGTAACAAAAGTTTCTGAAGGCATGAAGATCCACACTAACACCAAAAAAGTGCGTGATGCCAGAAAGATAATATTGGAGCTGCTTTTAAGCGACCATCCATGGGAATGCAATACTTGTGACCGCAATCAGAGTTGCGAACTTCAGAAACTGGCGGATGAATATGGTATTAAGGAAGTTAGATTTCAGTCCGTAAGAGAGAGAATGCCTTTGGATGAAAGCACCCCCGGAATTGTCAGAGATCCAAATAAATGCATTCTTTGCAGAAGATGCGTTAGTGTGTGCCATGAGGTTCAGGGAGTAGACACATTAGCTCCAAGAGCGCGTGGGTTTGATACAATCATTGCGCCCGGGCAAGGAGATACGCTTGAAGAGGCTGTTTGTGTTCAGTGCGGACAGTGCGCTGCAGTTTGTCCTGTCGGAGCAATAAGTGAAAAAGATGATATTGACAAAGTGTGGACAGCTATTGATGATCCAAACAAGTTTGTGGTTGTTCAGACTGCTCCTGCAATTCGTGCAGCCCTTGGGGAATGCTTTGACCTAAAACCTGGAACTTTAATCAAAGGGAAAATGACAGCGGCTCTCAAAAGACTTGGATTTGATAAGGTATTTGATACTAACTTTACTGCTGATTTAACTATTCTGGAGGAAGGCACAGAGCTTCTTACGAGGTTAAAGAAGGCACTGGTTGACAAGGATAAAAATGTAGCTCTGCCTATGTTTACTTCATGTTCGCCCGGATGGATAAATTACATGGAGAATTTTTATCCAGAACTAATTCCTAATGTATCCACCTGTAAGTCTCCTCAGCAGATGTTCGGAGCTATTGCAAAAACATACTATGCTAACAAAATTGGCAAGAAAAAAGAGGATATAGTAGTGGTATCTATCATGCCGTGTACTGCCAAAAAATTTGAGTGCAGTCGGGAGGAGATGAATGCCAGCGGAGTTAAGGACGTTGATTATGTGCTAACAACAAGAGAATTAGGCAGGTTTATTAAGCAGGCTGGCATAGACTTCGTGAATCTTCCTGATGAGGAAATGGATGCGCCTCTGGGTATATCTACTGGCGCTGCGGATATATTTGCAAATACCGGCGGAGTTATGGAAGCGGCTCTCAGAACAGCATATGAAATTATTACAGGGAAAGAGCTGCCGTTTAATAAATTGCATGTTACTCCCATTCAAGGGCTTGACGGCCTAAAGGAAGCGTCTCTCAAGATAGAAGGCACAACAAAGGATTGGAGATTTCTTGAAGGTGTTACATTGAATGTTGCAGTTGCTCATGGTCTTGGAAATGCAAAGAAATTAATAGAATCAATAAAAAGCGGCAAAAAATCCTATCACTTTATAGAAGTCATGGCATGTCCCGGAGGCTGTATTGGCGGAGGCGGACAGCCGAGAATGACAACTAATGAAGTAAGACAGGCAAGAATAAACGCAATATACAAAGAAGATGAAGGCAGAAAACTCAGAAAATCTCATGAAAATCCTGCAGTAAAGGAGATCTATGAGGAATTTCTTATAAAACCTCTCGGGGAAAAATCCCATCATCTTCTGCATACAACCTATACAAACAAAAAAGACCCATCCGAAAAGGAATGCTAATGACTAGACAAGAGGATCTTACATCCAATCCTGCCCCACTCGGTTTGATGGGCTTTGGAATGACTACAGTGCTGTTAAATTTGCATAATGCTGGTCTTTTCGAGCTAGGTTCAATGATATTGGGGATGGGGATTTTTTATGGTGGGTTAGCCCAGGTCGTTGCTGGAATCATGGAATGGAAAAAAGGCAATACCTTTGGAACAACTGCATTTACATCCTATGGTTTTTTCTGGCTCTCTTTGGTTGCGTTGATTGTAATGCCTAAAATGGGATTGATTGCAGCACCGGAAAAATCAGCTATGGTAGCATATTTAATAATGTGGTGCATTTTCACTGCAGTTCTATTTATTGGCACACTAAAATTGAACCGAGCGTTACAAATCGTGTTCGCCTCTCTAGCATTGCTCTTCTTTTTATTAGCCCTCGGGGACTTTACAAATAGCAGTACTATAAAACACATTGCAGGTTACGAAGGAATTTTCTGTGGCCTTTCTGCTATTTATGCCGCTTTAGCTCAAGTGCTTAACGAAGTATATGGAAAAACCGTCGCTCCCATTTGGCCTGTAAAAAATTAGGTATCGTTGTAAAGAATAATCACCAAATCCGCGGAATTCCCAAAAACCGATAATGGAAATGACTTGATAAAAAGCACCATATTGGTATCATTTATAATGTGAATGTTATTTTAGGAATTTTAAAAGAGTCTTATTTTTTGCTGAACAAGATGTCTGTTTATTTGTTATTCGGATTTCTTTTTGCGGGAATTATTCATGTCTTTTTAAGAGAAGGAATGATCGCAAAATACTTAGGCAAAAATAATATAATGTCAGTAATAAAGGCATCTTTGTTTGGGATACCTCTCCCATTATGCTCATGCGGAGTGGTTCCTGCTGCATTGTCTCTGAAAAAAGATGGAGCAAGCAAAGGCTCTATCCTATCGTTTCTAATCTCAACGCCAACAACAGGGATTGATTCGATTTTTGCTACATATTCATTATTGGGTGGAGTTTTTGCGTTTTACCGTGTTATTGCTGCTTTTATCACAGGTGTATTTGCAGGAATTGTCGCGAATATATTCTTTCGTGGAGAACAACCTTCTTCTAATACAGAGAATAAAAGCACGTGCAAAGCATGCGATAGCCATAAGCATTCTACGGAAAGCCACAATTTTTATGACAAGGTCAGGGGAGTCTTTAAATATGCATTTGTTGATTTGTTAAGAGACACCGGGGCATGGATTATTATAGGGATTCTAGCAGGCGGCGCTATATCATATTTTATTCCTGAAACTTTTTTCGCAAAATACATGGGTTCTGTATGGCAGTCTATGTTAATAATGCTTATTGTGGGAATACCAATGTATGTTTGTTCTTCTGGATCAATTCCAATAGCTGCAGCACTTATATTAAAAGGGCTGAATCCAGGAGCAGCATTTGTCTTTCTTATGGTTGGTCCTGCAACAAATTCAGCCGCATTAACTGTTATTACGAAAGAATTTGGAATAAAGACTGTTATTATTTTCCTGGGATCTATAATAATATGCAGTATATGTTTAGGAGTATTTTTGAACTATGCATGGCAATTCTTCAATGTTGATGTAACAGCACACATGATGCAGCATGGCAGGATGATACCTCCATGGATTGAAATAGCAGCAAGCATTGTTTTATTATTGTGCATTTTTTATAGCAGGCTTTTTAGCGGAGTTAAAAAATGAAAAACATTAAAATAGCATTTTTTGATACAAAACCGTATGATCAGGATTTTTTTGATAAGGTAAACGATAAGTACGGTTTCCCAATTAAGTATTTCAAAGGTCATTTAAACCATGATGCCGCTAAGTTGACTCAAGGATACGAGGTAGTGTGCGCTTTTGTTAATGACGTTCTGGATAAGAAGGTAATCGGCACTTTAAAACAAAATGGGATAGAACTTATTGCTATGAGATGCGCAGGATACAATAATGTTGATTTGAATGCCGCATACAAGAATATCCCTGTCGTAAGAGTACCTGCATACTCACCATACGCTGTCGCTGAACATGCAACAGCGCTTATGATGGGTTTAAACAGAAAAATACATAAAGCTTATTATCGTACCCGCGATGGAAACTTCGCTATTAATGGTTTATTAGGATTTGATATGCACGGTAAGACAGCGGGCATAATTGGGACAGGGAAGATAGGAAGATGCCTTGCGCCAATTTTAAAGGGATTTGGTATGAATGTACTTGCATATGATACATCCCCTGATAAAGCTTACGCAAAGGCTTCAGGTATCAGGTATGTTACGCTTTCTGAGCTTTATAGGTCTTCGGATATTATTTCGCTTCACTGTCCGTTAACCCCTGAAACAAATTACATGATAAATAAAGAAAGCATAGATCAGATGAAATCTGGCGTAACGATAATAAACACAGGAAGGGGTAAATTGATCAAAACACAGGCATTGATTAACGGCCTTAAAAGTGGAAAGATCGGAGCGGCAGGACTTGATGTTTACGAAGAAGAGAGTGAATATTTCTTTGAAGACTATTCATCTACTGTTATCAGCGATGATGTATTAGCAAGACTTATGACTTTCCCAAATGTTCTTATCACCTCACATCAGGGATTTTTCACCAGAGAGGCATTGACTAATATTGCAGAAACAACTTTGAATAATATTATTGAATTTTATAAAGACGGATATTTAAAAAACGAAATTTGTTATCGCTGTGAAAGTGATAAATGTAAGAAGAAATCTGGAAAAAGGTGTTTTTAAATAAGGAAAGTATATAACAGGAGGAAAGGAAATGAACGTTAGCACATTATTTAAATTAAGCTACGGGATGTATGTAGTGAGCTCCAAAAAAGACGGCGCATTTAACGGGCAAATCGCTAATACTGTTTTTCAGGTAACTGCAGAACCTCCTCAGATTAGCGTATGTATCAACAAAGAGAATTTGACCCATCAATTTATCCAGAAAAGCGGAGTTTTTACTGTGTCAATTTTAGAACGTGATGTGCCAATGGAATTTATCGGGCACTTTGGTTTTAAATCCGGCAAAGAAGTAGAAAAATTCAAAGATATAGATTATAAGCTGGGAGCAACAGGGGCACCGGTGGTTATTCAAAACTGTCTGGGTTATTTAGAGTGTGAAGTGACAGGAAATATCAATGTAGGAACGCATACTGTTTTTATTGGCAAAGTCGCAGAAGCCGAAGTACTTAAAGAGGGAGAACCAATGACTTATGCCTATTATCACCAGGTAAAGAAAGGAAACTCTCCCAAAAACGCTCCTACGTATATTAAAGAAAAATAGTTAAAATTTGAGAAGTTATGAAAGGATTGACTCCTGAAGTCCTAAATCTTGTTTTAGATTATGAGGAGAAAAAGTCCGAAATAAGAAAACGATTAGAGGAGTTCAAGGAAGTCTGGAAGCAGCCTGATAAGCAAATATTCAGCGAACTTTGTTTTTGCCTATGCACTCCGCAAGCAAAAGCAATTTATTGCGGCAGGGCTATTTCTTCTCTTGAGAAAAAAGAAGTTCTTTTCAAGGGCAATGCCAGTCAGATAAGAAAAGGTTTAAACGCTATTCGTTTTCCCAATAACAAGACTCGTTACATTATGGAAGCGCGTAAACTTTTTACCGTGAATGGTATTATTAGAATAAAAAACAAAATTGACGAAAATAATATTTTTGAAACTCGTCAGTGGTTTGTCCGCAATGTTAAAGGATTTGGCTTTAAGGAAGCCAGCCATTTCCTGAGAAATATCGGTTTTGGCGATGATTTTGCCATACTTGATGTGCATATATTAAGAAGTATGATGAGATACGGAATTATTGATAAACAACCCAAAACTATAACTAAAAATCAATATTTGTGTTTAGAAAACGAACTAAGGCAATTCTCACAAAAAGCGAATGTTCCTATGGACGAAATAGATCTATTGTTTTGGGCTTCTGAAACAGGTAAAATATTCAAATGAAGAGGAGAGTTAAATGAAGGGATCTCAATTAATAATGATATGGCTGCTTCCGATTATTGTGATCGGGGGATTATTCTATCCAATACTAGGTTATTTGGTCATTGCAATGATGACTTCTCTCTTACTGCTTTCATATTTCAAAAGAGGACGATTTTGGTGTTGGTATTTGTGTCCAAGAGGGGCTTTCCTGGATATCGTGTTATCAAGATTCAGCGCAAAAAAACATGTTCCTAAAATTTTTACAAAGCAATGGTTTCGTTGGCTGATATTAATTATATTTATCAGCTTTTTAACATTTCGCATTATTCGAACAGGCGGTAATCTGATTGCCATAGGCGCAGTTTTTGTAACAATGTGTTTGGTAACAACTATAATTGCTATTGTCTTAGGCATTCCGATGAAACAGCGTGCATGGTGCACGATTTGCCCGATGGGAACTTTGCAGGAAAAAATTGAAAAAATAGTTGCTAAGTAATTATAAGAGCGATAGAATATAGACAATAAAAGAGGAGGTTAGTTATGGGTAAGTCGATAAAAGGAACAAAGACTGAAAAAAATCTGTTGGAGGCATTTACAGGGGAATCGCAAGCAAGAAATAAATATACCTATTTTGCGTCAAAAGCAAAAAAAGAAGGGTATGAACAAATAGCCGCGATATTTCTTGAAACTGCTGAAAATGAAAAAGAACATGCTAAACTGCATTTTAAAGAATTAGATGGCATAGGGAGTACTTCTGAGAATTTAAAAGCTGCTGCCGCCGGAGAAAATTATGAATGGACAAGCATGTATTCAAGAATGGCAAAAGAAGCTAAAGAAGAAGGATTTGACAGAATAGCCGCAATGTTTGAGGGTATTTTGGGAGTAGAAAAGAAACACGAAGAACGTTATAAAAAACTGTTAAAGAATATTGAAGATGGAGAAGTCTTCAAAAAAGATGGTAAAGTATACTGGAAATGCAGAAACTGCGGGCATATTCATGAAGGAACCAAAGCGCCTGAAGAATGTCCTGTATGTAAACATCCAACGTAACAGTTTAGCTACAAAAAGTAATGAGAAAATTTAGATGAGAAAATCAGCGAATAAATTTGAACGAAATAAAAATAATAATCAAGGCGATCTTGTTTGTGGCAAATCAAATTGTCTGAAGAGTTCGGGAGTTAGCCC
>JAUSPT010000072.1 GCA_030652805.1 bacterium
GATGCTGGTACTTTTGGTTATTGTATGGTTCCTGCCGCTGGAGTTGCTCAGGTTTCAGACCGCCATAATGGGAGGACAAATGTGTTATGGTGTGATATGCATGTTTCCAGTGAAGACCCTGCGCCGATAAATGCAGTCACAGATGTAGATCTTCTCCCATGGGACAGAAATTCAGATGGTACATAAACAATAAAATATAGGAGATTAAAATGAATAAGTTAAAAAAATGTATAGTGTCTTTGATTATGATTATTCTTAGCTTCTACAGTTTTTCTTCTGCAGAGACTATTGTTAAGGCAGCAAGAACAGATTCTCCGCCTGTAATTGATGGCAAACTCACAGATGCCTGCTGGCAAAAGGCAAAGCCAATAACCGACTTTACTATTAACAACACCGATAAACCTTCAGGCTTTAAAACAACGGCATATGTTGTATACACGGATACAAGTCTCTATGTGGGAATTCGTTGTATGGATCCGGATATGAAGAATCTGGTAGCAAATGTAACCAATGAAAAGAGAGATAACAACGTATTTTCTGATGACTGTGTAGAGATTATGATAGATCCCGGCCAAACTAAGAACGATTATTTCCACTTTGCTGTCAGTGCGCTTGGGGCACGGTTTGACCGTTTTTGTCGTGAAGCAGGTCTTAACGGCAATGTTGAATGGGATGGCGAGTGGAAAGCAAAGACTTTTATTGGCAAGGACTTCTGGTCCTGCGAAGCAGTGTTTCCCTTTTTCGCACTGGGCATTACCAGGGAAGTGAGTAATGGGTGGGGCATAAATATCTGCAGGGGAAAAAAGAAACCATTCGAGAATTCGTCAATTGCAGAACAGGGTGCATTTAATGAGGCGGGAAGGTTTGCCAAATTAGAAGGGATCGCAATAGATTTTAACGAATATTGCTACACCGTATCTCCCCCCTCCCTTTCTATAGAGACAAAAGAAGAGAAACTATACACAACTGTAACCGTAGCAGTTGAGAATAATACCGGCAAAAAAAAGGACATGCGGCTCGAGTGTTACCTTGTCCAGAACAAAGATAACGTCCAGGTAAAATCACAAACCGTTACCTTTATGCCGAAAGAAAAGATAGACGTTGCCATAGGCCCTTTTATTCTGGATTCGCAGGGTACCTATAACGCTTATGTGACCCTCATGCATCCTCAAACCCGAAAAGTTCATTATTATTCAGAGACAAAATTGGATGTAAAACACGTGCCTATGGCAATAAAACTTATCGAACCGTTTTACCGTGATGCCATTTTCGAAACGCAAAACATTGAAAACATTATATTTGATCTAAAGATAAATCTTTCAGAAAAAGAATTGCTTAACAAAAAAGTTACAGTTACGATTCAAAAAGAAGGATCTGATGATGTGTGTGTGGAGAAGCAAATCACTGCAGTGAGAAAAGTAAACCGATGTGAATTTCCCTGCAAGGAGCTTCCTTATGGAAATCTTTATATAAAGGCTAAGATCAAGGATGAAAATGATGCCATAATTGCCGAAACAGCGCAGCGACTGCAGAAACTCCCTTATAAAAAAGGAGAGGTCTGGCTCGGCCGCGACAGGAACTGGTACGTTGACGGGAAACCATTTTTCTGTAGCCTTAATTGGCCAGGGGTTCTTGAAGACGACAATCCTTATTATACTGTATCTGTCCTTCCCAGTGAGGGGAAGAAACGGGTTGTCTTCACTTTTAACAGCTCCCAGATTCGCGTATTAAAAAAGCTAGGAAAACTCGATCAGTACCTTAAAGATTTTTTGATAAAAAAAGTGAAAGACAATAACAATTTAGATAACCCGGATTGTTTTGGCTATTATCTTGCTGATGAACCAAACGGCATGCCAATAGAGGGAATGGAAGAAAGTTATCAATTTCTTCGTGAAATGGATCCCTATCACCCCGTTATTATCAGCAATAACAACCCCGGCAGTGTTCGTAACTATCTAAATGCTGCAGATTACCATAGTTTCCACTGTTATCCTGTTATTCGGAGGGACAGAAGGATAAACGACCTTTCCAGGATCATAGGCTATGCAAAATCGTTTCTTGATGAAACAGACGGCAAAAAGTTTATCGGTTTTCTGGATCAATCCTTTAACTACGGGGATTATGATGGAATGATTAACCAGCGTATACATAATTATCATGAAAGCCGCAGTAAGAAGCTCTTGGCTATTACCTGTGGAGCAAAAGGAATTATTTTCTTTAACAGGGGATATAGGCATTATCCTGAGCTTTATATTGGCGAACCATATGTTGCCGAAGAGCTTGCCTATCTTGCCAAAGCTATAATAGCTCCTGATTCAACGCTGGCGGCAAAAACCTCTTCGACTACAGCGAAAACCTTATTAAAAGACGTTAATGGCGAATTATACCTCTTTGTGTCTAATGCGGATATGACAGCTCGGAAAATCACGATTACCATTCCTGGCATACGCAGGTATGCAAATACACTGCAGGTAATCTCAGAGGACAGAGCAGTACCTGTAAACAATGATTCATTCACGGACAGCTTTGATGTTTTTGAAGTGCATGTGTACACAAGCTCAAAAGAAAAAACAGGGCTTACAAGTATCAAAACAATAGAGAAAAAAATCAATGCCATAAACAGGTCACGGAAAAAGCCCGGGAATCTTGCATTTCAGATGTTTGAAGGTGACGGAGTAATAATTAGTACTTCTTCAAACGTTAATAGCCACCTATGGCATGTTGCAGATGGGATTATTGACAAATATGATAGATACAAACAACATACTTGGCGGGATACTACACCAAATAAATTTCCGGACTGGATTGAAATAAAGTTGCCCAAGGCGCATAATATTGGAAAAGTAGTAGTTTATCCTTTTGAGAAAAGTCTAAAGGACTACAGTGTCCAGGCATTTGCACAAGGCGAATGGAAGGAAGTGGATAAAGTTTCAGAAAAAAACGAGGAGGTGATAACACACACATTCAAACCGGTAAATACAGACAGAATAAGAATCTGGATTACAGCAACAAATGGATCAAATTCAAAAATAACTGAGATAGAAATGTATGAAAAGTAAAAAACGAGGAGGGTTAAAAATGAGTAAAAAATGGTTTGTTGCAGTATCAATTCTATTAGGTATTTTAATCAGCATCCCTTGTTTTGCAGAAGAGGGAAAAGGGCCAATTTGCTACTTAAAGTTTGATGAAGGAGAGGGAATAATAGTCAAGGATTCAAGTGGTAATGACAATGATGGCAAGATTCTGAATAAAGGTAAATATACAAAATGGGTGGAAAGTAAAATTGGAAAAGCTCTGGAGTTCACAGCAGAAGATCCAAAACTCAGGAGCAATAACGGCTGTGTAGAGATTAGTAATATGGATAAATACGACTTTTCAAAAGGTTTAACAGTTGAGGCATGGATTAAGTTTAATGATAAACACAAAAAAGGGAATACCAATGAGATTATCTCAAATACTTTCTCTGACAGAGGAAAAGGATTTCGTTTCCATATATCATACAATCAGTTAGGTCTCAAGTCAGGAGAAGGTGGAGGAGGAAAAAGCTGGGGTGTAAATTCAAATCCTGCTAAAAATCCTATTAATAATAATGTCTGGTATCATGTAGCAGGCACATATAACGGCTCTGTTTTTAAGGTTTATATTGATGGAGAAGAGACCGGAGTCAGTAAACCTGATTTGGCTCTTACAAAAGGCCAAAAAACTATCTACATAGGTTCATATTGTGGAGGCTCTGCGTATGGATTTAATGGAATAATAGATGAAGTAAAAATATATGACTATCCAAGAAGTGCATTGGACATTCTAAAGGATGCAAAATTAGATGAGCTTATTTAAAAACACTAAAGGAGGCAAAGAGATGGGGAAAAAATTAGTAAAATAAAAAAGAAGCTATGATGATAAGGTTATCTAGAAAATTGAACGGATTTATCTTTGTAGGGACATGTCAAATGGTAAACATATTTTTATTTCTTTATCATAAGCGCTCCTCTCTTTTCTCTGGTAAAAAACCTCTAAGGGTGTATTCATCTTTTCGCGATCACCGCCAGACCGAGAACTTATTCCCAGCCATTTATAGGCGGGCCAGCATGAAAGTCCTATTCACGTCGTCTGAGCCGCATTCACATTCTCGAGTTCATCCTGTGGTATCCACAGGAGACATCACAAATCCTGATCGTGGTCATCAGTACGACGTATATCACCAGAGGCGACTAACAGGCGATAGCCAAGCCATTATGGAGCTTGGCTATGAGTCTGGCCTGCCTAGCCTTGTTAGCATTCCTGTTATGGTTAGTAG
>JAUSPT010000073.1 GCA_030652805.1 bacterium
CACGTCATCGAGCATGACATCGTCTTAACTCTGGATATCATCTTTCAGCACGCTCGAACTGGAAAGCGTAGCGACGTAATTGAGGTGTAATATTGAACAGGCTCAATTTGCGTTTCCATTAAATTTTTATCTCTGAATTATCCTTTGCAACCAGCAACTCACAATTAAGATACCTCTTTCCAATCTCCAGTATTTTTTTCTCCTGTGTATAGAACTCAGGATGAAAGTGCGTTACAACAACCTTCTTAATACTTGCCTTACTTAGCATGCTAAAAAGGTCTTCAAGAGGTATATGAACTCCCTCAGTTATCAGTAGGTCAATTTCATCCTTTAATAAGGGGATTATATCCTCTATCTTTCCTATATCCCCAGTATAAACAATACGTTTTCCTCTGCATTCAAAAGAGAATGAATAGGAAGTTTTTGATTTAGAAGATTGTCCCTGTAAATGAGTATTTGGGAACGCAGATACTCTCAACCTATCATCTTCGAAAAACTCTCCCTCTTTTATGGGAATAATATTCACATCATATCTGAGTTCTGAGAGCCCAAGCGACATATCAAAAAAATTCTTAGAGGCCTCTATGCTGTCTTCCGGGAGGTATAAATTCACTTTATATTTATCAGACGGTCTGAATTTGTAACTACCCCTCGGGCTTGAACACATCTGAAAAACAGAGAGGAGTTGGGCCAAACCTCCTATATGGTCAGGATGGACATGTGAGAGAAAAACTGCTTTTATTGAAAAAATGTTATAGTTGCTGACATATAAAGTTGCACTACACGGCTCACCTGCATCTATAAGATAGGAAGAACTCCCTATCTGTAAAAGAATTGATGCGTTATACCGATTCAACCCTGCCAGCCCCGCAGCAGAGCCTAAAATTTTTATTTTCATGACTTTATTCAGAACTTTAGATATTAATTACAGTCTGCTACCAGTGGGCCTGCAAGCTCTTTAAGAAAGAAGAGTTTCCCAGCCAAAGTAGGCATAAAACTGGAAGGAATCCAGATGTTTGGCCCGTGTCTTAAAGTAACCCAGAGAGATAATCCCTGCCACATCATTCCCCTACCTAATGTCCCATCACATCCGCCGATTATTTTATCCGCTTTGAGGAATAGACCCGGACCAATTGTATTGGCAAAACATGGAACCAGAGTTGTGCGGCTCTTAAAACTGGTTATTGCGTTCTGTTCTATGGTCAAAGGATGTAGTTTTGCTCCCAATCTGTATTCCTGCTTCTTCCATTCTTCCTCTCCTGAAAATTCGCCGGCAAAATGCGGCTCCCAAAAAGCGATATGAAACATTCTTCCAATACCAAAAACAACTATGAGTTTTGCCCCCTCTTCTTTGAGCTGTCCTATCTTCTCAGCATATGTGGGAAGAATATTCTTAAGCGCAAAATGTCGTTGGTTTTTTGGAACAGTCAGATCACCGAGCGGTCCATATAAAGCTTGCTGCATTGCATTTTGAAAAGCTCCTATATTATCAGAAGGCAACGTATTCCCCTGTCTATCGCTCCATTCATCCATATTAAATCCATAAACATGTTTACAATCCACATTCCATTCCTTCAGAAAATAAACAGCCCATTTATACATTCCCATAGGGCCAACAGGCAATATAAACGCTATTTTTCTGCCCTCATCTCTTGCCCTTTTAATCTCTATAGCTATTTCATGACCCATCATAGTATCAAAATCACTCAAGGTTTCGCATGAAACAGGTTCAAACTTCTTGTTCCACCAATCCTGACGCTCAGTAACTGACTCCGGGGGATTATCACAACATTTATCCAGTTTCTCAATATTCCACCCTTGCGGGAAGAAATTCTCTAACAAAGATCCTTTAATTGTGCTCATTAAATCCATAATTATCCTCCATTATCTTGTTTCTTATATTTAACCTTATTCTTTAACAACTTCTCTAAGATATTATCCTGAGGGAACGGATGTCCTTTATGCTGTCTGAATCCTTCGGCGTATTTTATGCCAATTTCTTTTCCTCTTCTGCTTGAAATCTCCTTCATAGTCTCTGTGTATTTGTCCATACCGTGCTGTCTTTTCAACCAGGAGCGTTGACTTTCATGTTTCCTTAACATGCTTGTTTTGGTTTCCATTACATCTTTAATATCTACAAAAAATTCAGGATGCACAGGATTGCCAAATCTATCCTTTAAATCCAGAGAATCTCCATAATATAGATATGGAATCTTGGATGTCGCTTTTGCTGGATTTACTAAGGCAGTGTGATAATTGGGAATTGGTGCGTTGAAACATCCGTCCCACACTAAATCAGCAGTTATCTCATGATCCTTCATATAATCCTGAGGAGACATGGTAATAACAATATCAGGGTCCACTTTTCGTATCATTTCTGTAACCATAAATCTTGTTGGATTATCAAACACAACATGTAAACAGGATATGCCACAGCTAATATATTCTGCCCCAAGCAGTTCTGCTGATGACTTAGCTTCCGCATACCGTTTTCTGCTCAAGTCTGCTGGAACATACTCAACAGACCCCATATCCCCTGAACCCACGGTTGCAATGGTTATCTTATGCCCTTTTTTCTTCAGTAGAGCAAGAGTTCCAGCCATAATAAATTCTACATCATCAGGATGCATTCCAATACCAAAAATCTTCATAATTTCATACCCTCCTTCCTTCTATTTTATCTTATGTTCGTATCTTTTCCCACTCTCTAATTCCACAGTAACACTGCTTCTGAGTATATTTAAATCAACCACCTTCCCCTGCCCATATTCTGTATCTACCGTTGCATCTATTTTAGGAAAAGACTTTTTCATCTCTTGATACGACTTTGATTCATATCTCAGGCAACACATCAAGCGACCACATAAGCCTGATATTTTTGAGGGGTCTAAGTGAAAATTCTGAGATTTAGCATTTTGAATGGTAACTGCCTGAAACTCCTTAATGAAACTTGCACAACAAAGAACCCTCCCGCAATGCCCACAATATCCTGCAATATTTTTTGCTCTATCTCGTACGCCCACTTGTCTTAATTCTATTCTTGTTTTTAATGTATGCTCAATGTCTTTTAACAGGTCTCTAAAATCCACTCTATCGTCTGCCACAAAATGGAATATTATTTTATTTCCCTCATGTATGTACTTTGCATCTATAACTCTAATTGGAAGATTATGTTTGGCTACTTTTTCTAAACATATTGCTAATGCCTTTTTCTCTCGCTCAAATATATCCTGTATCTGACTTATATCACTCTCTGTGGCAACTCTAATGATTTGCCCTCTCTCTTTAGAACATATACAATCAGCTACCTCTTGTATCCCTGATACAATTTTAGCGTAATATTTATCGCCATCTACTTCTATTAGACAGTAATCATTATACCTGGCAACAGTGTTGCCAATATCAAGCCATAATGTTCTGTCTTTGCAAATCCTAACCTGGATTATTTTATGCATCTACTTTTCCTTGTATATCTAAAAACAACTTCTCCAGAATAAGCTGGGAACTGACATTGTTTCTTACATACGTCTTCATGTCAGTAATTGTGTTCAAAAACCTTTCAATCTGCGACAGAGAAAATTTATTCTCTAATTGCCTAAGATCCTCGCTAATATCCAAATTAATAAGAGAAACTTGTTCTCCAGCCTGCTTCAAGATTGCAATATCTCTGAGGCATGTTGTAAGCATGTCTAAGCTCATATGCAACTTGTTTCTATATTCTCTAACATCTCTGCTCCACTCACTATTAAATTCTCCTACAAGGCTAATCACATCTTCATTCTTCAACCTGCTAAGCATATCCATTAACCTACTCTTTGCAAGAGGTATTTGTGTGTCATCCTTCAACTCAAGTGCCTCTCCTAAACTACCCTGTGATAAATTGGCTATGAAATGAGCAAGAGATTTGTCTACTCTATGATGTTCTACTAAAAAGCCCTCAATTCTATGAAGCTCTATCCTGTTAAAAGGAACTGCCTGGCAGCGTGAAACTATGGTCCGTAAAAGCAGATGCAAGCTTGTAGAGGTTAAGATTAATACGGAATTTTCAGGTGGTTCCTCCAAAGTTTTTAAAAGGCAGTTTGCAGCTTGAATAGTCATATTTTCTGCTTCTGCAATAATATATACTTTTTTCTTACCCTCATATGTTTTAAATGATATTTGTGTTCTTAATTCTCTAATATTATCAATTGTTATAGATAAAGAAGACCCTGTTGGATAAATGCATTTCACATCCGGATGTATAGAAGCATCTATCTTTTTGCAACATACGCATCTATCACAAGGAATCTCACTAGACCCGTCACAATTCAATGCTTTGGCAAGATTAACTGCTGCCAACCTTTTACCTACTCCATGTGGGCCAATGAACAGATAAGCATGAGGAATTCTTCCATGTTTCAACGAATTCCGCAAAAGCCCGACAGCTATTTCCTGCCCGATAATATCATTAAACGACATAACTATTTCTTCTCAATAAATCATCTATATGCTTCTGGATTTCTAACTGTGTCTCACTGATTTCACTTTTTACTGTAACTACTTTTATGCGTACTGGCTCTCTTCGAGCAAGATTAAGATATCCTTCCCGCACTCTTTTATGAAATTCAATATCTTCCTGTTCAATCCTATCACTCTCCCCTCTTGGAAAGGAATCCTTTGATAAGTGCAGAGATTTTTCTAACCCAATATTCACGTCAATATCCAAAAGAATTGTCAGGGCTGGTTTTATCTTGTTTACAGCAAAGTCATTTATGTTCTTTATAATACTCAGATCTATTTCCCTTCCATACCCTTGATATGCAAATGTAGCATCATAGAAACGATCACAAATTACAGTAATGTTTTTTTCTAATGCAGGAATAATAATCTCATCAACATGCTGTGCCCGTGCTGCTTCGTACAGTAGCAATTCGGTTCTTACTGACATATTCTTGTACAACGGAGAGAGCAGTAATTGCCTCATTTTTTCTCCTAATGCTGTGCTGCCCGGCTCTCTTGTACAGTAAGTCTTAATCCCTTTCTGAGTAAGATAACCAGCGAGCAACCTGGAATGCGTAGATTTCCCACTACCCTCAGGCCCCTCCAATGTTAATAAAAACCCTTTTTTCATAACGTGCCAATTATAACATTACATGCTGTTTTGTCTATTGGAATTTGTATCTTGAACTGGGCTATGGTTTTTGCTAGTATACTTAAAATTATACTTGCGCCAGTAGCTCAGTTGGATAGAGCATCTGCCTTCTAAGCAGAGGGTCAGGGGTCCGAATCCCTTCTGGCGTACTTTTTGAATCAACGGAGAAAAATCAATGCTTAAGTCTATAAGAAAAAACATGAAGCCGATAATGTGGATAACAGCATTAAGCTTTCTGGCTACAATATTCTTTGCATGGGGAATGGGTGTAACATCGAAAGCAAGAACAAATATTACCGTGGCAAAAGTAAATGGAGTTGCTATCAAGTATGAAGAGTTTAGATATGCTCTAACAGCTACGGAAAGAAATTATAGAAGAATGTATGGAGATCAGTTTGACAGAATCAAAAAAAACATGGACATGGATAATCAGGTTCTAAATCAATTGATAGATCAAAAGCTTCTTATGCAGGAGATAAAGAAACAGCGCATAAAAATCTCAGACAAAGAGATTATAGATAGGATAAAACAAGATCCAGTATTTAAAAACAAGAAAGGCGGGTTTGATAAGGCAAAGTTTGAACAGTATGTAAATGGCATCCCTGCTTCTCAGTGGCAAGAGATTGAGAATGGGATTAAGAAATCTCTTGCGCTCGAGCATCTTTGGAAAAGAATCACTGATCCAGTTATAATAAGCGACAAGAAAATTTTAGACGAATTTATGCTAAAAAATGAAAAAGTAAAAATCAACTATATATGCTTCCGTGTAGACGAGTTCAAAACGCAGGTATCTGTGAATGATGAAGATATTGCTGAATATTTTTCTAAAAACAAAACTGAATTCAAGCAGCCTGATAGGGTTAATACAGAATACGTGCTTATCAAACCAGAGCCCTTTAAAGAAAAAACCGAAGTTTCAGATGATGAAATTAGAAAATATTATGCAGAGAATAAACAGGAATTTGAAGTAGTTGATAAAAAGCCTAAAGAAATTAAGCTTCTAGAAGAAGTAAGGGCTCAGATAAAAGAGAAACTTACAAAAGAAAAAGCAGAGCAATTAGCTCAAGAAAGAGCTTATGATCTCTCTATTGACCTGGGTGAAGAAAATAAATGGGAAGAGATACTAAAAAAAGAGAATCTCTTATCAAAGCAGACCGGGTATTTTGCAGAAGGAGAAGAAATCCTAGAGATAGGCTATTCCCGCGAGTTTTCCCAAAGCGCATTTTCTCTTGGCAAAGATGATATAAGCGACCCGATTAAAACGGCTAAAGGGTTTTGCATATTAAGACTTGTGGATCTAAAGCCATCCTACATACCCGAGCAGATAGAAGAAGTAAAGGAGGATGTCCGTAAAAGGTTAACTGCTCTTAAATCAAAGGAACTAGCTGAGAAAAAAGCAGATGAGTTCATCGAAAAATCTCAATCAGCAAAGAATATCGAAAAGTTAGCAAAAAAGTTTGGTTATGAGGTTAAGCAAACAGATTTCTTTGAAAGAGGAGTGTATACAAAAGACATTGGATATGCCCCTAAACTCATAGCAGAAGCGTTCCTTCTTAAAAAAGGTGATGTAAAAAAAGCATCAGAATCGCAAGATGTATTTGTAATAGAACTTGTTGAGAGAAAAGCTGCTGATAAAGGAGAATTTAATACACAGAAGGAGCAAATTAAACAGACTCTGCTGCAAAAAAAGAAGCAGTCGGTATATGAGAAATGGTTCAAAAACCTAAAACAGGAAGCAAAGATTGTAAATAATCTTGATGAAATACGACGTGCACAGTAAAAAATCCCGTAGATACACCACTCCGAAGATAACTGATCCTATCAAGCATATTTTAGAGGAATTCAAGATATCCCAAAATTTCCCAAAACCAGTAATAGAAGAATGTGAAAACATTGATCCATTTATTTCTAAAGAAGAAATTAAAAAACGCCGCAACCTAACAGAGCTTACATGTTTTACAATAGACCCTGAAGATGCAAAGGATTTTGATGATGCAGTATCTATTGAAAAAACTGAGAATGGAGGTTTTTTACTAGGCGTTCATATAGCGGATGTTGATCATTATGTAAATAAAAATAAGCATATAGACAGCCAGGCTCTTTCCAGAGGAACAAGCATATATCTTTCCGATAGAGTGATTCCGATGCTGCCTTCCAAGCTTTCTGAGGATCTGTGCAGCTTAAAGCCTGACGAGAACAGATTAACTTTAACAGTTATGATAAAAATAGATGCACAGGGCAATATTAGAGAATACGAAATCTTTGAAAGCTTAATTAAAAGCAAGGCAAGGTTATCCTATGAATCCGCAGAGGAATTAATACATTCCAACGAGGCAAGTAAAAACGCAGAAATATCATCATCCTTAAAAATTATGTACAAACTAAGCAAGATATTAGATAAAAAAAGATTGGATAGAGGATACATTGACTTTGATATCCCTGAGGTTAAGATCTCACTTGATGGGAATGGGAAAGTCTTTGATATTCAAAAGAAGAAGAGATTATCCAGCCATGTTTTGATCGAGGAATTTATGCTTCTTGCAAATCAGTGTGTAGCAGAATACATTACTAAAAATAAGGTTCCTATGATCTATCGCGTTCATGAAACTCCTGATGATTTAAAAATAAAGGACTTTGCATTGCTTGCAAAAACGCTGAATTACAGATTTGATCAAAATAAATCTAAAAATCCGAAATATATACAGGGATTTCTACATAAAACAAATGGGGAAAAGCACCATGCTCTTATTAGCCAGATTATTTTAACATGTATGCAAAAAGCAATATATTCTACCAAGAATGTCGGGCACTTCGGGCTTGCATTAAACTGCTATACTCATTTCACATCCCCTATCAGACGCTATCCCGATTTAATTATTCACAGAATTCTTAAAAACAAGTTCAAAAACCGAATAGATAATCTTCCTGAGATTGCAGGCATTGCTTCTGAAAGAGAACAAATAGCTGTCAATATAGAAAGAGAGACAATTAAGCTAAAACAAGTTGAGTTTATGAAAAATAGACTTGGGGATATATTTGAAGGCGTAATATCCGGTGTTCAGCCCTATGGCTTGTTTGTTGAGCTTAATGATACTCTTGCTGAAGGGCTTGTTCATGTAAGCGCATTAAAGAACGACTATTATACGTTCTCTGAGAAACAGTTTGCGCTTGTAGGAAAACGCACAAAGAGAAGATTCCAGCTTGGAGATTCAGTAAAGGTACAGGTAGTTAGAGTGGATAGTAATAAAAGGCTAATCGATTTTATATTGCTTGATGACAAAGAAAGAAACTGAATATGTTGGAGAATATAGAATCGATTCATTTTGTTGGCATCGGTGGTATAGGAATGAGCGGGATTGCCTATATCCTGCTTAAATCAGGATATCAGGTAAGTGGCTCAGATCAAAATAAATCTTCAATAACTAATAAACTCAAGATGAAAGGTGCCCGCATTTTTATCGGACACGATGCTAAGCATATAATAGCTCAGGAGTTAGTTGTTTATTCCACGGCTATCTCAGAGTCTAATCCTGAACTTATTGAAGCTAGAAAGAGAAAAATCCCAATAATTCACAGAGCAGAACTGCTCGCAAAAATAGCAAATAACAAAAAGAGTATATTTGTAACAGGTTGTCATGGAAAAACCACTGTAACATCAATGATTGCGCATATGCTTATAGAAACAGGATATGACCCGACAGTAATTGTAGGAGGCGAGATTAGTTCTTTAGGGGGAAATGCTCGCTTAGGAGCAAGCCCATGGTTTGTAGCAGAGGCTGATGAAAGTGATAAGTCTTTTTTGAAACTAAATCCATATTTTGGCATTATTACAAACATTGATGAAGACCATCTGGAGCATTATGAAAATCTTGAGAATATCATAAATACGTTCCTGTATTTTGCAGAGCGCATAGATAAATCCGGCAGAATATTTTGCTGTATTGACAATAACAACGTAAAAGAATTGATTTCCAAACTACATAAAGAAAAATTCAAAACTCCAATAACAACCTATGGAATGAGCAAGAATGCTGAGATACGGGCTGAGGGCCTGATATGCGAAGCGCTTTCAACACGTTTTGATGTATATAAAAATGCTGAATTACTTGGTTCTTTTACACTCAGCGTTCCGGGAAAACATAATGTACTCAATGCGCTTTCAGCAATTGCGCTTGGCGTGGAAATAGGATTATCCTTTGATGCAATACGGAAAGCCATGCAAGGTTTTAAAGGCGTTGACAGAAGATTCCAGATCAAGGCGAATATTGGAGATGTAATGGTTGTAAATGATTATGCTCATCATCCGACTGAAATTCAAGCTGTTTTAGAAACAGCTAAAAACTTAGGAAAAAAGCGTATTGTGGCTGTATTTCAGCCTCATCGATATACAAGAACTGGCAAACTTTACAAACAGTTTGCTGTGTCTCTGTCAAAAGCTGATAAGGTCATATTAACCGATGTTTACAGCGCAGGAGAAGCTCCTATAAAAGGGGCCAATACAGATATAATCTTTAATGCTATGAAGAATAATGGTTACAAAAATGCCGTATATATTCCTGACAAAAGTAGAATTCTCAGTTATCTGAGCAATACTATAGAGAAAGGAGATATAATACTTTGTATGGGAGCAGGTGATATTTCTGCAGTAGCAGAGGGACTTGCCGATAAATTAATATGAATAAAAAATTGACTAAGGAGCTCTGTAATTTGATAAAAGGAGAGATCAGGTTTAATGAACTTTTATCCAAGCACACCTCTTTTAGAATTGGTGGACATGCGGATGTGTGGATATATCCAAAAGATATTTCAGATATCAAAAACACTCTCATGTTCTGCAATAGTTATAATATTCCTGTTACAATCCTTGGTGGAGGAACAAATGTTTTAATCAGCGATAAAGGAATAAGAGGCGTTGTGTTGAATTTGGAACATGGATTATGTGATATCAAAATAAAAGGAGAACGTATTACTTGTGGGACTGGCGCCTTGCTCTCAAAGCTTCTAAAACAGTCTGCACGAAAAGAACTTACAGGGCTTGAATTTACTGCAGGAATTCCAGGGACTGTTGGCGGCGCAGTGAGTATGAATGCGGGAACAAAAAAAAATCAAAAATCAAAAATCAAAAATCAAAATTTAGAATATATGGGAATTGGGGATTTGGTTGAATCAGTAAAAGTAATTGACATGAATGGAAATATATCTGAACTTGGAAAAAATGACCTGAGTTTTGGGTATCGTAAATCTAATCTATATGAATACATAATAGTTGAAGCAGAGTTAAAACTAAAAAGAGGAAAAGAAAAAGAAATCAATGACCGCATATCCAGACTTTTGGAGCACAAAAAGTCCACACAGGTTCTTGACATACCAAGCGCAGGGTGTATATTTAAAAATCCGGATATCCATTCTTCCGGCAGGTTAATTGATAAAGCCGGTTTAAAAGGGCTTGTTATCGGAGATGCGCAGATTTCGGAGAAACATGCTAACTTTATTGTCAATAACGGCAATGCAAAAGCTCAGGATGTTTTAGAACTTATTAAAAAAATAAAATTAACAGTTTTTGAAAAAACTGGTGTAAAATTAGAAGAAGAAATTAAAGTAATAGGTATGCAATAATTATGAAAAAAATAGAGCATCAGAAAAATGAATTTAAAGAAAGTTGGCATGATAGCAATCTAAAAACTATATGTGCTTTTGCTAATACTGAGGGCGGAAATTTATATATCGGGATTAAGGATAATGGAGACATAAAGAAACTTAAGAATCTCAAAAAACTTATGGAAGATATTCCTAATAAAACAAGAGACATTCTTGGCATTACTCCAAAAATAAAGCTGGAGCAGAAAAAAGAGAATAAAATCATAAAAATTGAGATTGACTATTCCTCTGCCCCAATTTCTTATCATGGGAGTTTTTATGTTAGAAGCGGAAGCACAACAACCGAATTAAAAGGGCATGAACTATCAGATTTTTTAATAGCTAAATCAGGACAGGCATGGGATTCTTTTATAGAAGAAAAGAGTAGTATTGTCGATATTGATCTCCATACGATAGAAAAATTTAAAAAGCTCTCATTAAAAAGAGTTCCTTTTATAGCAGACGAAAAAGATCCTGAAGTTATTTTGGAAAAATTAAATCTGATTGAAAAAGGGAAATTAAAAAGAGCGGCGATTCTTCTTTTTGGCAATAATCCTAAGAAATTTTACACAACTGCCTATATTAAAATGGGCAAATTTATAACAGACACAGATGTTATAAGTACAGACGAAATTGTAGGAAATCTTTTTCAGCAGATAGAGAAAACAATAGAACTTTTAAGGACAAAATACTTGATTTCCAATATAACCTATGAAGGAATATACAG
Source organism: bacterium (assembly GCA_030652805.1). Classification (NCBI taxonomy): domain Bacteria; species bacterium. The sequence goes on from JAUSPT010000073.1 coordinate 11,496, forward strand.
AAAAGATACCTTAGAATATCCTGAAGACGCTTTACGTGAGGCAGTGATCAATACAGTTGTCCACCGCAATTATATTGGGGCACATACTCAGCTAAAAGTATATCCCGACAGATTAAATTTATGGAATATAGGAAAATTGCCAAAGGATATACAAATAGAAGATTTAAAAAAGCCGCATTCATCTCGTCCAAGAAATGAATTAATGGCAGATATATTCTTTAAAGCAGGTTTAATAGAGGCTTGGGGAAGAGGAACTATAAAAATAATAGATAATTGCAAAAGAGCAGGATTGCCTGAACCTGAATTCATGGAAGAGTTTGGAGGTTTTTCAATAACATTTTCCAAGACCAAAGCAATAAAAAAATTTACTGCAACTACCCAGAAAACTACCCAGAAAACTACCCAGAAAACTACCCAGAAAATATTAGAGTTAATTAAGAAAAACTCGCATATTACAAGAAAAGAAATGGCCAAAGCTATTGGCATCAGTGAAGACGGAATTAAGTTTAATCTCAATAAACTAAAGAAAAAGGGATTATTAAAAAGAGTAGGTTCGGATAAAGGTGGATACTGGAAAGCAATAGATATTGGAAGGATTGGAAGATAAAAATTAAAATATTGAAAGAATGATGAAATTATTTGAGAATAAAAGTTTCATCGGATGGATCAAAATCATCATAAGGAAAATGAATTTGGATTTTACCATTTTTATAAATACTATAAGCAGGATGTTTATCGGTAGCATAAACATATTTTGTCCCAGTAATACGATTAATTCGAATGTATTCGCCTTCTTTTCTTTCAAAACGGAATAAAGGATTAAAAATGAGCCAAATTAAAGAAAGTAATATTATGCAGATAACCACTTTATGTCTTTTTAACCATTTCATAAATTTACCCATACGCAAACAATACCATAACCAGAAAAGACCTGTCAAATGAGTTATTATAAAATTGATAAAGACTTATTTGATAAAATCACAGAGCACATCAATGAAAAACTTGACGTCTCAATTGATTTTTTAGAATGTCTTAAGTTGGGTAATGCAAAATATTTTCCTCCTGACAAGGATGATGAAACAGGAATAATTGTTGTAGCTTGCAGAGAAAATAACAATAGGAATAGGAATTTTGATAACGAATTGGCATTATTGCTGCATGAAGTTGGGCATTTCCTCCAGTATAAAGAAAAAGATGACAAAACTGACTTGGAGAAAGAGGAAAATGCATGGGAAAGAGGATGGAAATATATGTTGAAAATTAAGAGAGAAAAAGAGATGCATATAGATATTGGTTTGTTTAAAAATAAATATGAAGAAGTAAAGAAATTTTGTTTAGAGTCTTATAAAAAGAAATATTCAACACATGAAAAATAGGCGTATTGCTGTTTTGATGGGAGGGCCTTCTTCTGAGAGAGAAATATCTCTAAAAAGCGGGAATTGTGTACTAAAGGCTCTTAAAGAGGCTAATCTGCATGTTACTGCTTTTGATGTTAATAGAGAGTTGCCTGACAGGCTGATAAAAGAGAAAATAGATCTGGTATTCATTGCTCTTCACGGAAAACCCGGAGAGGATGGAACAATTCAGGGAATGCTCGATATATTAAACATTCCATATACAGGATCCGGAGTTATTGCAAGTGCACTCTCTATGAATAAAATAGCTTCCAAGCGTTTGTTTCAGACTGCTGGAATTCCGACTCCAGAGTTCAGAGTAATGAGCAAAGGCAAATGTCATATTAATCCTTTGGAGAACTTTCCTATAGTTGTTAAGCCATCTAGCGAGGGCTCAACAATCGGAATATCTATCGTAAGAAAAGAAGATGAATTCGAGAAAGCTCTGAAAACTGCTTTCCATTATGATGATAATATAATATGCGAAAAGTATATAGGCGGAAAAGAAATAACAGTTGGTATATTAGAGGAGAAAGCCTTGCCGGTAATTGAAATTATTCCAAAATTCGGATTTTACGACTTTAATGCAAAATATAAGAAAAAATCCACGGATTTCGTTGTGCCTGCAGAGCTGAAAAAAGAGAAAAGCGCCAGGATAAAGCAAATAGCTCTCAAGGCGCATAAGATACTTGGATGCTACGGGATGTCAAGAGTGGATATAAAACTTGACTGCAAACTAAATCCCTATGTTTTAGAGATTAATACAATCCCAGGTCTTACAGAAACAAGTCTTCTGCCAAAAGCCGCACAGGCGGCTGGAATAAGTTTCATAGAACTCTGTCTGAGATTACTGGATCTGGCAATCAAGAAACATGAAAAGTAGAAAAACAAAACTTCGCAAGAATGTTAAAATAGCGCCTAGAATCTCTGCTGCGCCTCGTTCACATAAGAAGGTGATTAAAAAGAGAGCGTTACAGATAAGTAAAATAATAACTCTCTTTCTAATCATATATGCCACTTTCTTCATAGTATTAAAATTTAAAAAATTCATTATTCATTCAAATTACTTTTGTATTAATAATGTTATTGTAAATAACGATAAATTTCTTGATAATGTAGTTATTTTAAAGGAAATTAATAGCATAAAAGGTAAGAATATTTTTACTCTTGATATCAACACGTTGAGATCACACTGTGAGGCACTAGCAGATGTAAAGACGGTTGTTATTGAACGCTCGTTTCCAAATACAATTTTAGTAGATATAACAGAAAGAATTCCTATTGGACAAATATCATATAGTCGCAATATATATGGGATAGATGAAGATGGAGTAATTATTAGGCTTAATGAATCAAGAGGGTTGCCGGAAATAATAGGATTGAAAATAAACAATGTATATTCAGGAGAAAATATTACATCTAATCCCGAAGTGTCTGAATTAATAAAAAAGATTATTACAATTATAAAAACTTATAATATGGGAAGACTTGCTGAATTTGGCAGTTTAAGGAATATAAATGTTAAAGAATCTAAAAATCTAATTCTTGACTTTATATGTCAAGATAATGAAATAAAAATCAAAATAGGCAAAACTAACTTTGAAGAAAAACTCGCAATATTAGAGGATCTTCTAAGTAGACTTGGACAAACTCAAATGGAAAAACTTCTCTACATAGATCTGCGTTTTGGAGCGGATTTAAATGCTATTCCTGTAAAATACAGAAAGTAAACTCATGCGAACTCGAAAAGACATTGTAACAGCACTGGATATAGGAACCTCTAAAATATGCGCCATGGTTGGCAAATTGGATAAAGAGAATAGTATAGAAATTATAGGAATAGGAACTGTTCCTACTAGAGGCCTGAAAAAAGGACTTATTGTTAATATTGATATTGTGACCGATGATATCAAGGAAGCTCTTAGAGAGGCAGAAAAGACATCGGAATTAGAAATTCCATCTGTATTCATTGGAATCGGAGGCGGACATATTAAAACAGTTAACAGTAAAGGAAGTGTTCCAGTTAGAAGAGAAGATAGAGAGATAACAATCGAAGATACTCGGAACGTGATAGAAACAGCTAGAGCAATTGCTTTGCCGGAAGGGAGGGAGATTATTCAAGTTCTGCCTCAAGACTTCATTATAGATGGACAGGCAGAGATTAAGGATCCAATCGGCATGAACGGTGTAAAACTTGAAATAATGACCCATATTGTTACTGGAATGGTAACACATACACAGAATTTCATAAAAAGTGTTAATCAGGCTGGGTTTAAGATAGAAGATATTGTATTTAATCTATTAGCCTCTTCTGAATCAGTACTATCGCAGAGTGAAAAAGAGCTTGGCGTTTTATTGATTGAAATGGGAGCTGGCACAACGAATTTTGTTATTTTTGAAAAAGATAGCTTGAAGTACTCTCAGGTGCTAGCAATAGGCGGTAATCATATAACAAATGACATAGCTATAGGTCTTCATATTTCTACACAGGAAGCGGAGAAAATAAAGAAAAAATATGGCGTTGGATTAGATATGGAAACCAATACTAATAATCAGGAGAATTCTGATCATTTCTCCATATATCAGCTTTCAGAGATTGTTCAACCAAGGATTGCAGAAACTGTCCGGATCGTAAAGGAAGAGATAGAAAGAGCGGACTTCGTAAATATAATTGCCTCTGGAGTAGTTCTCACAGGTGGCAGTTCTTTACTTAAAGGAATGTCCTCAACCGTAAGAGATATATTTAATCTGCCAACAAGAATAGGTACGCCAAACCTTGCATACCAGCTTGGAGACATACCTGATAAACCAAGCTATTCAACGTGTATTGGTTTATTACAATATGGCTCTGACTTCAGGAAATTTGGAGGAACATCAAAATTTGAAAATAAAAATCTTATGGGTAGAATGACAGGAAGTGTCAAGAAGATATTTGGAGATTTTTTTTGAGAGAATTAATATAAAAGTGGATGTTCAATGATTAATGTTATATTTCATGTCGCTAATACCAAAGTTGCCTGCAAGGCTAAAAAAGAAAGAGGCTGTTGAAAACGAAACATAAATTAAATAAAATAATGACAAAATTGACTGACTTAGAAGATTTTATTTTACCCCGACCCGCTTTTGCCTTTCGGGACAATTTAGGAAGACAACCCACATTTCACACATTTGCAAGTCGCACGAGCCATTCTGCAAATCAAAACTTGCAAAAAAGTGTAATTTTTGCCAACGCAAAATAGGATATGGTTATGAAAGATAAATACCTTCAAATATTCAGATATCTTCTTGAATTTTCGAAAATCAGAAGTAAAGCAGTTAGAAATATTGAAAATGCAAAAACAAACTATATTGATATTCTTTGGATGTCTGATTTGCCTGAGAATGAACTAATCGAATGCATTGTTAATGAAAATTTTTCAACTGATTCTGATTTTTGGTTAAAGATCTCTAAACCAAAAGAACCAGAAAAACTGAAATTCCCAAGCCCTCCACAAAAATTAAAGGATTGGATAAAAAGCGATTCATTATTAAACAAAAATGAATTCCCCGTTCTGTTAACTGAAATTGCTGATGAAAATGGTAAAACAAAACACTTAGATGATAACCACCAAATAAAATTGCTTTTTGATAATTATTGCGAAAACAAATGGTTTTCTGATTCAGATGTATTTTGGAAGAATTATGAAATTTATGAAAAGGAATTTGCTGCTTATGAAAAAATAAATGCTATTTACAAACAGCTATTCTCAATTTATAACAAATCGCAACAGTTTGGCGAAGAATATGAATTAATTATGGGGGTGGGATTAATCCATTTCAGGGAAAATGAAAACACTCCTCTTGTGTGTCGGCATATAATTACATCAAAAGCTGAAATCAATTTTGAATACTCACAGAAAGATTCAAGACTTATAGTAAAACAAAGTATATCTGATGGATTACAAATAGAAACAGATGCCATAATCGACCTTTTTGAACAATTTGATTCTAACGATATTCTTGAAGCAGAAAAGAAATCTATTGAACTGATTAAGGAAAAAGAACTTGTAAATCCATTTGATGATGATATTCATGATGTGCTCCAATTACTTGCAGAAAGAATTAAACCAGGTGATGGTAATTACAAAGATGATTTGGGAAGAGCAAAAGATGTTCCTTCAAAAGAAACTATATTTTTCTCACCAGCATTAATTTTAAGAAAAAGAAATACAAGGAGTTACACAGCTCTCTATGAAAAAATTATTTCAGACATTGAAAATGAAGATGAAATAAAAATACCAATATTAGATGATTTAATTGAACTGAAAAATACAGATTCAAATTCTTCTGTTTCCAATACAAATAACGCTGAGTTAAATGAAACAGAAACCATCTATTTTCCCAAAAAATATAATGACGAACAAATTGCAATTATCAATAAAGCAAGGTGCAATAATAAAGTACTTGTTCAAGGACCTCCAGGTACAGGAAAGTCTCATACAATTGCAAATTTAATTTGTCATTTGTTAGCCAACGGGAAAAAGGTACTTGTAACTGCTTATACAAAACGCGCATTAGAAGTGCTAAAAGACAAACTTCCTGACGATTTTAAAAACCTAACCGTTAATTTATTAAGTGGAGATTCTTCTTCAATTAATGATTTGGAAGCCAGTGTAAACACGATAAATGATGAACTTTCAAATACTGATATTGAATCCTTGAAAACTAAAATTGAGAAACTGGAATCGGAATTATCATCTCTAAAAGAAAATAGAGCAAAGAACACTAATGAATTACTAAAAATAAAAGAAAATTCTTCAAGAAGGTTTGAAATAAACTCAGCATATTCTGGAACTTTAACTGAAATTACAGAAAAACTGGAAAAAGAAAAAGAAAAACATGAATGGTATAAAGATGATTTTGATGATATTAATAATAATGAAATTATTCATCATGTAGAAAAATATTCTTTCTTGTTAAATCATTACTCTAATATTGATTGTTCTATTTTTGATTACAAACTTCCAGACAAGCAAAAGCTTTTTGAAATTAGTGATTTTCGAAAATTTCAACTACTAGATCTTAAGGCAAATGGTAGTGATGTTTCCAAAGAAACCATTGCATCTGTTAAAAGTATTGATTTCGATTTATTGCAAGTCTATTTAGCTGAACTAAAAATAGTTTTTGAAAAGATTGATATAAATCCACATCCATTTAAAAAAGAAATAATTAATGACATTTTAAACTATCAAAAACGAAAATGGCAGAATAAAATAGATTGTAGTAAAACTGTGCTTTCTGATCTCGAAAAGTATAATTTAAAACTAATTGACCGTAATGTTGAAATAAAATATCCAAAGGACAAGTCTTTAATAACTTTAAAAAATGATGCGAAAGTACTTCTTGGCTTTTTAGATGCAGGAAGCTCACTTTCAGGAATTGGCTTTAAATTAAAAAAAGCATTCCTTCCAACAGAGATTAAGGAAAAATTATATTTTCTTGACTTAGTCTTGGTTAATGACAGTCCTTGTAATACTAAAGATGAATTCAATTATGTACTTGATGACATTAGAATCAAACAGAATTTTGAAGAAATTAATGATGCTTGGGAAAATGCAGATAAAACATCCAGATCATTTAATGATAAATTTGTTTTTTACCAGAAACTGTATAAAGACACCTTAGCTTTATTTGAAAATATTGCATTAGCAGAAGAAAAGATTTCTTCGATTAAATCCGTTTCAAATATATTTATTGACAGTTTCAATATAGCGAATTTGAATCAAATTATTAAAAATGTTTCGGATTCTCTTGTATTGAATCAGATAGCAGAATTTGAGCAAAAAAGAAACCAAATAATCAGATATTTATCAGAAGATAACTTGCATTCTATCACATCTGAAATAGCAAAAGCATTTATGGCTTTAGATATAGAATCGTATAAAATTCTTTTAAATCGTCTAAAAACACTTCAGAATGATAAGTTGATGTTTGCATCTTTCAAGAATCTTGAAAACGAATTAATGGCTTCTCTGCCCATATTGATTGAGGAAATTAATAATAATGTCTCTTTTACTCAAAGTAATATTAACTTATTAGAAAATGCCATTTCATTTAAGCATGCCAATTTTGAAACAAATAGACTTCTTAGCGAAGACTATGAAAAAAAATTAATAGAGCTGTTAAAATCATACGATTCAAAAGAAGAAAGCTTAATAGCTCAAATTGCTGCAAATAAATCATGGGTTTTTGTGTTAGAGAACTTACAAAAGAACAGATCTCTTAGACAGCATTTGCAAGCATGGGTTCAAGCAGTTAAAAAAATAGGGAAAACTGGCAGAGGAAAACGAGCATTAAAATTCAGAAAGATTGCTCAAGAAGAAATGGAGTACTGTAAAACTTCAATTCCTTGCTGGATTATGCCCCTCTATAAAGTAACGGAAACAATACAACCCGAACAAGGGATTTATGATTATGTTATAACTGATGAAGCAAGCCAACTTGGACCAGATGCAATTTTCCTTCTGTATATTTCAAAGAATATTATTATCGTTGGTGATGACAAACAAACATCTCCAGAATATATAGGTGTTGATGCAAACACAATGGTCCCATTTATTAATAAGCACTTGCAGGGAATTCCATTTAAAGATTTTTATGGAACTGAAACTAGCTTTTTTGACGTTGCCAAAATATTTTGTGAAGGAATCACAGTATTAAGAGAGCATTTTCGCTGTATGCCTGAAATCATTGAGTTTTCAAATAAGTTATTCTATGCTCCTGATGGTAAAGGTCTTTATCCTTTAAAACAGTATTCTGAAAATAGGCTAGAACCTTTAATGCATGTGTATTGTCAAAATGGTTATATAGAAGGAAGCAGGCAGTCAATTCGCAATGAACCCGAAGCTGTGACTTTAGTTAATAAGATTGCAGAAATTGTTAAAGATGATAGATATTTGAAAAAGACTATCGGAGTTATTTGCTTACAAGGCAATGCTCAGAGTGCTTTAATAGAGAGTTTACTTGTTAAAGAGATTGGTGAAAAGGAATTTAAAGAGCGGAAAATTATTTGTGGTAACTCTGCAAGTTTCCAGGGTGACGAAAGAGACATAATTTTCTTAAGTTTAGTTACAGCACAGAACCATAATAGAAGTGCTTTAGCACGTCCAGAAGATGAAAAACGTTTTAATGTTGCAGCCAGTCGCGCAGTTGAACAAATGTGGCTTTTCCATTCAATATTGCTTGCTGATTTAAGTAACACTAACGACTTAAGATATAAACTTCTTAACCATTTTATTAATTATCGCCCACCAACTCCACCTGCTTCTGATCCTATCGAACGCACTTTGGGCAATCAACCGGAACCTTTTGATAGTTGGTTTGAAGTTGATATTTATAACGATATAGTTGCTAAAGGATATAGTGTCATACCCCAATACGAAGTTGCGAAAGGTAAATATCGTATTGACTTAGTCGCAATATTCCATGATGGAACCAAATTAGCGATTGAATGTGATGGGGACAAATGGCATGGAGCAGACCAATATCAAAATGATTTAATGCGTCAGAAAGTTTTAGAACGTTGCGGATGGCAATTTTTTAGAATCAGAGGTGGCGACTATTATTCAAATAGAGAAAAAGCTCTTGTTCCATTATGGGAAATATTCGATAAAAAACCAATAAAGGATACTGAACCAATTGAAGAAAAAGATAAAAATTTAGAAATTGATGATTCAAATATTGGAGATAACATTAAAAAAGAATTTGACGATAATTCAGAACTCACAGAAGATGTTATTAATAATATAAAAACATCAGATTTAGACTCTCTATTTAATCAACGTGAGTTTTTAGTATTTACAGATCAATTTAATGTATATAAAAATCTGAATAAGGGTTTTATCAGTTTGCAACAAGTGACTTCAAACATTGAATTTAAAGAAGACGAAAAAATTATTTACATCACTAGTACAACCGATTATTCTGGATATATGTTGTTTGGATTTGAGAACGGGAAAGTAGCTAAAATATACATGCAAAGCTACAGAACACTTACTAAGAGAAAAAGACTAAAAAATGCTTATAATAGCAATTCAAAACTTGTATTTATTGATTATACTGAAACAGACATTCATTTAGCAGTAATTAGTTCCATTTATAAAGTAATTGTTTTTAATACGAATCAAATCAACCCTAAAGAAAGTAAAGGTGCCCAGGGTAATCAGGTTATTAAATCAAAGAATAATAGTGTAATGAGAGAAATAAAAAAAACTAATCAAGTAACTTTTGAAAATATTGAATACTATAATAAAAATATTCCTGCTGCGGGAAATTATTTATTGCCTCAAGATGATTTTTAAGGAGAAAAAAAGGGACAGCATCCTTTTAACCTTTAACTCACTCAAATTCCCCCCTCAAGCAGGAGAATAACAAACGAGATTGCTTCGCTTCGTTCGCAATGACAGAAAGAATAACAGATAACCGCCAGCTAAAGCAGGCGGTTGCGATGAGATTGCTTCAGGATTTTATCCTTCGCAATGACAGGAAGAAAAAATTTTATTGACAGCAATAGTTATCATATGCTATCATTAGCTATTGGAGGTGAAAACCATGGAAAAAGCATTATTAGGGGCACGATTGCCTGTAAATCTAATTACAGAATTAAGAAGCTTTTGTAAACCACGCGGGA
>JAUSPT010000074.1 GCA_030652805.1 bacterium
AAGTAAAAACTAGCTGTCTTTCTCATTTGGCAACTCCTCCGATATGGTAGATTCTTGCTCCAAACATTGCTCGCTAGCTCGCAATGTTTGGATGTCTTCTATCATACCACGAGTGTTACCTATGTTTCTCAGCCTCCGCAGCAGAACGCTGGTACCGTTCTTTCTCGCTATATATACAGCCGCAATACTGCTGACGGTAAAGACCCGCATCCTTGGAGAAAGATACGCTTTCTTTATATCCCTTTCTAAAATCTTTATAGAAAAAATCAATATCAAACTCAGATGCAACTGATTCACCAATGCTTTTAATTAAGTCGTGTTTTTGGTAGGGGCTTATGAGCATTGTTGTAGAAAAGGCATCAAATTTTCCTGATTTTGCAGTTTTCGCTGTCTCAGCCAATCTAATTTCATAACAGATGGAGCATCTATTGTTTTCCCTAAATACAACCTGCCTCAAGAATTCTTCAATAGCATAATCATCTTTTATAATCAGCTTTATCCCTTTTTCTTCAGTATAATCTTTGAGGCAATTCAATCTCTTAGCATACTCTGTAAATGGATGAATATTCGGATTGTAAAAAAATGCCGATGCTTGCATTCCATGTTCTGAAAGTATCTTATATGGATATGTCAAACAAGGCGCACAACAGGTGTGCAAGAGTAGTTTCATAGGATCTATTGTAACAAGAAATACATGCCTGTCAATGCTCACATTTCGCTTGACAAAGAATAGCAACATGCTCACACTTATTAAAAAGAGGAGAGTATGAATATGTCCGAAATTTTTAAGATTTTTACGAGCTTTGGCGCAGGCCTTCTATCCTTCTTCTCACCCTGTATATTACCTCTTATTCCTGTATATATTTGTTTTATTACAGGAATATCAAGTGAAGAATTAGGTGATTTGAGTAATAAAGACTTCAAAAAAAGAAAACTGATTCTAACTGAAACCATTCTATTCATCCTTGGTTTTTCATTGATTTTTGTTCTTATGGGTGCTTCAGCCAGCCTTTTAGGCACATATCTTTTTACTAAACAGAAAATCATAAGAATCATTGGAGGTATAATAGTTATTCTATTTGGACTGCATATCAGCGGTCTATTTAATATAAAGTTCTTGCAGTATGAAAAAAAACTGCATCTTAAAACCAAGCCTGTAAATAAGTTCGGCTCTTTTTTAGTAGGCGCAGCTTTTGGCATTGGCTGGACACCATGTGTCGGTCCTATATTAGGAAGTATTCTTATGCTTGCAGCTAGTGATGCCACTTTATTCAAGGGAATTTTGCTATTGAGCTTCTATTCGCTTGGACTGGCCTTGCCATTCCTTTTACTCAGTATAGGGGTAGGAAAGGCACTGATTCTATTATCCAGGATAAAGAGACATTTCAGACTGATTTCAATTATAAGCGGTATATTGCTCAGTGCTATTGGAATATGGATTATAATAGGGACATTAGGGCTTTCATAAAAACAGCTAGCATATTATATCTTTTAGTTTGATTATATCATCTATAATAAAATCCGGTTCTGCTCTAATTATATCCTCTTTTTTGCTTACTCCATAAGTAACAGCGCAGGTGAGTATACCTGCATTTTTACCGGCTAATATATCTATATCCATATCACCGACCATTATAGATTTTTTCTCATTTACGTGAAATCCCTGCATTGTTTTACATAATTGGAATGGAGAAGGTTTTATGTACTCAACTTCATCTCCTCCTATGATATTCTTAAAATAATCATATATTGCCAACGACTTTAAATTAGATACAACTTCTTCATGATTTTTATTGCTTACAACAGCCTTTTTCTTATCTTTAAAATATTCAAGAACTTCTTTTACATTCGGATATAGAATGGAGTTATCCATAGAATGTTTTTTGTAGTATTCTCCAAACACAGAAACAGCTTCTTTTAGAAAATTTTGTTTATCTCCCAGCAACTTTTTTACTAAATGTTCTCTCCCGTCTCCTACATAAGAAGTTATCTCTTGCTCGCTTTTTTTCATAAGCCCAAAATTCTCTAAAGTAAAATTGCCTGCATTGGTTATATCTTTCATTGAGTCAACCAGCGTGCCGTCCAGATCAAACATAATAAGTTCTATATTCTTTTTCATATTTTCAAGAAGTCTTTTACCTCATTAACGTCAAAAGTATGCCTGCATTTTGGTAAAGCATTTATAAACGATCTTCCATAATATCTGGTTTTAATCCTCGGGTCCAGAATTGCCACTACGCCTCTATCTGATTTAGTTCTTATTAGTCTTCCACATCCTTGCTTAAACATCATTATTGCCTGTGGCACCTGATACTCTATAAAAGAATTCTCATTTCTTGATTCTATAAGTTCCATTTTTGCTTCTGTTATAGGATCATCTGGAACAGAAAATGGCAATTTTGTAATAATTACACATTCCAAAGCTTTTCCCGGGACATCTATACCTTGCCAAAAAGTGGTTGTTCCAAATAAAACAGAATTCCTATTTTTTTTAAAATTTGCAAGTAACTCGTAACGAGGTTTATCTCCTTGTCTTAATAAATTTATATCTTTGTAACTCGAGATTAAATCGTTAAATATAGCATTTAACATCTTATAACTGGTAAATAATATAAATATTCTCCCTTTCATAATATCTATTATCTTTTTGATGTGTTCAAGGACTTGCCTTTGGAATACTTCAAATTTATGGTTTGGGTCTTCCATCTTTTTTGGAAGATATAAAAGAACATTTTTCTCATAATTAAAAGGGGACCCTAGCAGCAGTTCATCACAGTCTTTTATCCCGAGACGCTTCTTTATAAATCCAAAATCATTATTTGTAGATAATGTAGCAGACGTAAGTATAATTGGTTTTATTTTGCTAAATAATTGCTTGTCTAACTCCTCTGCAATTTCTATCGGAGCGGCAAAAAGCGAATATTTTACGGTTCTTTTTCCTTTTGATATTTCAATCCAATAAACATAATCGTCCTTTGTGTGATCTAAAATAAACGACATGGCTTTTGATATATCAACACACCTTTTTGCATACGATTTTATTAAAACCTCATCTTCTTCGTCTTTTATATAATTTAATAATTCAGATAAAGAGCCCGTAAGGTGTTTCAATGGTTCTTCCATGTAATTAAAAACTATGTTTTTTGTCCTTATTCTTTTCGAGTCATTTTCTGCTCCGAATATCTGGCTTATCTCATGAAAAAAATCACGAGATGCTTGCTCTGACTCGGACAAGTATTCCTTGATACTTTTTATCGTTTGTCTATTTAGATTCTTGAATTTGCTCAATAGTCCTTTGTTTGTTTTTGGATTATATATTGAATCAAACAGATATTTAATTTTCGAATTGCTTAGTTCTATGCCAAGGTAACTTGTTGCTACCTTTTCCAGTGTTTGAGCCTCATCAAATACCACAGCATGAAAATTTGGCAAAACCTGACCACCTGAGGCAAGATTAGTAAAAAACAGGGAATGGTTTGTTACTAAAATATTGGATTTTCTCTCCGTGTTCTTCGCTCTTTTATAGAAACAATCATCTTTAAAAGAACACTTTTTTCCCAAACATAAATCCGATTCTCTGCATACATTATTCCATACCCCGCTTTTGGGAATAAAATCTAAATCCGATTTGATCCCCGATTTGGTTTTAGAAGACCAGTCAAGTATTTTCGCCATCTCATTGAACTGAGTATCCGAATCAAGCAAATCGTATGCATATTTACTGTTCAGACGTCTTAAACACAAATAATTTTCAGAACCAAGACATAACGCGTAACTAAATTTTATCCCCAGCGATTTTTTCAAAAAGGGCAGATCTTTTGAACATAACTGATTTTGGAGCGTCTTTGTATAAGTTGAAATTATAACTTTCTTATTATTTCCAGCAGTATAAATTACAAAAGGTATCAGATACGCAAGGCTTTTCCCTATCCCAGTGCCTGCTTCTACTACCAGGTGTTTATTAAGTTTTATAGCATCGCCAATCGCTTCTGACATTTGAAGCTGCTGAGGTCTTAATTCGTAACCCCGCAATCTTTGAGAAATAATACCGCCGTAGTCTAATGCATTAATGGAGGTTTTTTGCAAAGCTATCCCAACTTCCCTGCTCTATCTGCTGTTATATACTCCATACAAAAATTATCTTTGCCGATTAACGCCTGAGTTGCATAAATTGTTGAGACCATGTTTGGTTCTGTAGGATCAATAATTGCAGTATCAAGCCCAGCATTGATCATCAAGCTTAAAAAAGTCCTGTTAATATGGTTCCTTTTAGGCAGGCCAAAGGATACATTGCTAAGACCGCATATAGTATGCGCTCCTTTTAATTCCTTCATTATAATGCTCACTGCCTGAAGCACATAACTTACCTGCTCAGGATTTGTGCTTATTGGCCTTATTAATGTATCAAAATAAACTCTGTCCAGAGATATGCCTTCAGACATTAATTTATCTCGCAACTTCCTTGCTACGTCAACCCTTTTTTCAAGATTATCAGGCATTCCTGAATCATCCATAGTAAGAGCCACTACCTTGGTATTATATTCCTTAACCAATGGCAAAATACTATCAATTCTATTCTTTTCTCCTGTTATAGAATTAACAATAGGAACTTCGTTCTTATTCCTTTTAAGCGCAGCTTCAATAGCCTTAGGATTGGCACTATCAATGCACAATGGTTTATCTGTAACTTCCTGCACAATGTCCACAAGCCATTCAATGTCCCCTACTTCTCCTGATACACTGGTTCCCGCATTAACATCTATATAATCAGCACCTGCCTTATCCTGCATTCTGGCCTGCTCCTGAATATACTCCTTATCCCTTTCGCTGACAGCCTTGTTAATATGCTTTCTGCTTGTATTAATTCTTTCACCAATAATTTCCATAATCAACCTCCCTTTTTAATAAAAAAAATTATATCATCAAAGCATGTATCCAGCAATATTTTTTCTGATTACGTGCGTTATGCCAGAAATAAATACTATCTGGTCAAAGACCTCCTCAAAATCTTTTGTCTTGCATTTATAGTCGACTATATCTAAAAACGCTTCATCAGACGAATTAAACGCCATAGAATATCCGCTGGATTTAGCCAAGGGTATGTCTCCGGCGCTGTCCCCTACACTTATAACCTCGTGTGGTTTGACACAGAATTTTTTCATTATCTGTCTTGAAATTTTACCTTTCTCCCCATGGTTTATGTTTATTTTAACTCCGCCGGTTAGAATGCCTTTTCGGGAAACAAGCCGGTTAGATAAAACATAATCAAACCTTAACTCTTTTTTTGTCCTTTCGGCCATATACTGAAGCCCCGTAGAAATAGCAGCTATCTTAAACCCTCTCTGTTTAAGCCGTTTTATACAGGATGGAACATTACTAGCGTAAGGGAGTTCATGAAAAATTTCCCTGATTTTTTCTTCTGACAGCCCTTTCCAATGAGCCGCGTCAAGTTCACAGAATTTCCGGTAACTTAACTTGCCGGCCAGAAACTGTTTCTGATACCGGAAGGCAAGCGTATCCCATAATTTAAGCCTTTCATGGATATATCTCCACGAACTTATATGCTCAGTTATTGTCCCGTCAATATCAAATATTATAAGTTTATATTTCACAGTCAGCCGTTTGCTTTAACCTGCCAGCCAGCTGGCCGCAGGCCGCCTGTATATCCTTGCCTTTGGACTCGCGCCGGGTCACCTTTATCCGGCCTTGCACAAGCCTGGCCATAAATATATCTATGTCTTTTTTAGAGGGAGGCTGGAATCCGAGACCGGGCACAGGACTACAGGGTATTAAATTCACCTTTGCCTTCAACCTTCTGGCTATGACCTCAAGCCCGTCCGCATCTTTCAAGGAATCATTCTTGCCTTTTATTAAAACATACTCTAAGGTAAGTATCCGGCCTGTTTTTTTTATGAAATGTTCGCTGGCCTTAATGAGCTCTTTCAGGGGATAACGTCTGTTAACCGGGACAAGCGTATCCCGGAGATTGTCAGTTGCCGCGTGAAGGGATATAGATAAATTAATCTGCAGGCCCATGTCTGTTAGCCGCCTTATCCCTGGAATTACACCGCAGGTTGAAACAATTATTCTTCTGGCACCTATATCCATACCTGACTTAGAATTCATTATCATAATCGCCTTCAGGACATTATCGCAGTTATTCAGGGGCTCACCCATACCCATAAAGACATAATTCGTTATTTTGTGTTTGAGCTTGTGCTGTAAGAACAATATCTGATTGGTTATCTCTGAGGGACTAAGGTCTCTTATAAAACCGCCGTGGCCGCTGGCGCAAAAGACACACCCGAATTTACACCCGACCTGAGTGGAAAGACAGACTGTTTTTCTATCTCGGGCGCATATAAGCACGGTCTCTATAAAATTACCATCGCCGAGATCAAATAGAAATTTTTCAGTCCCGTCAGTGGAACGGAGTTTTCCTGAAAGACTTAATGCGCTTATATAATAATCCTGCTCCAGTCTGGACATAAAGGCCTGCGGCAGATTGCTCATTTTCTGAAAGTCACAGACCCCTTTTTTATAGAGCCAAAAAAATATCTGTCCGGCCCGATAACCAGGTTCCCTGATTTCAACAACGGCCTTTTTCATCTCCTCTAAGGTGAAATTTTTTATATCCCTTTTATCCATAATCCCTAGAAAAGGCGGCTGTCCACTGCGTTTCTTATGGCTCTTATATGTTCAGGTGTTGTACCGCAACATCCTCCTATGATATTTGCTCCGGCATTTATGAGTTCAGAAACCTTTTTTGCCATATCCAAAGGAGTCTCTTTAAAACAAGTTTTCCCATGTATTAGTTCAGGAACCCCGGCATTAGCGTGAACAAGAATTGGTTTAGAAGAATATCTCCTCATTTCCAGGACTATATCTATCATAGGACCAATTCCATTACCACAATTCGTTCCTATAATATCCGCACCTGCTTTTTCTAATCCAAGAGCAGCCTCTTTTATACTCACGCCCATCATTGTTTTATACCCCTGCATTCCCTTATCAAATGTCATTGTAGCAATAGCAGGAACAGCTGTGTTTTCCTTTACAACCTTTATAGCAATAGAAACTTCTTCAAGAGAAGTCATGGTTTCTATGCATATTGCGTCTGCTCCACCTTGTATTTGAGCAAGAATCTGTTCCCTAAACACATCATACATCTCACCTTCTGTCACAGTCCCCAGCGGTCGCATAAATTCTCCTGTTGGGCCAAGGGAGGCTGCAACAATTCCTCCGTATTGCAGAGCAGCTTTCTTAGCCAACGCAACACCTGCTTTATTAAATTCGGCAACATTTGCTTCTAAACCAAATTTTGCAAGCTTAAATCTAGATCCACCGAATGTGTTCGTTAATATCATATCACTTCCGGCTTTTAAGTAAGCTTCTGCAATTGCCTTGACTTCTCCTGGATGAGTTATATTCCACTCTTCGGGGCACTCTCCAAGTCCCAAACCTTTGTGGTGAAGCATGGTGCCCATAGCACCATCAGATACCAAAACTTCTCCTTTTTTAACACGGTCAAGTAGCAAACTCATAACTCAATTCCAAGCCTCGCTTTTATTTTCTTATCATACGGATGTTTAATCTTTACATACCGTGTTACTAAATCAGAAAGCTCAATAATTTCCTTATCTTCTCCTCTGCCTGTCAAAATAAGCTCTGTATTTTGAGGCTTATTTTTAAGAAATTCTACAAGCCTCTCTTTATCAAGTAAATTTCCTCTTATCAAAAGATTTACTTCATCAAGTATCACTAGATCATAATGTTTCTGTTCTATCTCGTTAGCAATCTTATCTATAATTTTCTTAAAAAAATCTTTCGCCTTTTTCTTTCTCTCTTGTCCTAACTTTTCACAAAATGCATAATCATGGCCAAAACACTTAATATCAACTCCCAGCTCCCTCAGGACAACTTGTTCTCCTGAACTATCATCCTTTTTCAGGAATTGGATCATATAAACATTTAACCCGTTGCCCTTAGCACGAATTGCTTGTCCTATTGCTGCTGTTGTCTTGCCTTTACCATTTCCGGTATATACCTGAACAAGTCCTGTTTTTAACATCTTAACCCCATTATAGAATATATCTTCTTCATATCCACACTCTTTCTTACTAATAAAGCTAATTTATCATACTCCTGTTCCTTATCAAACAGATTGTTTAATCCTCCTTCTGGTAATCGTTTGGATTTCCTTATATTATTTAAAAATGCAGCCCTAAAATTATCATTATCAAAAATGCCGTGAATATATGTCCCCCATACTCTTCCATCACAACTTTTTGTCCCGTCTTTTATGTTAACCCCTTTGCCAGACCTCTCGAATATCTCAAAAATTGGTTTTGTTGTATTGTCTAACCGTGTCTGACCCATATGTATCTCATAACCATGTATTTCTCCTGAGGAGAAAAGGTTATCATATGCTTTTATCTGATGAGTTTGTTTTTCTTTTTTTATTGTTGTAGTTATATCTAACAAACCCATTCCTTTTATGTTTGTTTTTTTAGTTTCAATATGATCTGGGTCAATAATTTCTCTACCAAGCATTTGATAGCCGCCACATATACCAATTATAGAAACTCCCTTTCTGCTGTATTCTTTTATTTTTGATGTAAAACCACTCTTTCTCAGAACTGCTAAATCATCTATTGTGTTTTTACTGCCTGGAATTATGATAACGTCTGCATGTTTAAGCCCATCAGACTGCTTAATATACTCAAGCTCCACACCGTGTTCCTTCTCCAGCATATCAAAATCTGTAAAATTGGAAATATGAGGTAAATAAATAACCTTTATTCTTATATTATCCCTATCTCTCGCAGAAGAACTACTTTTGTAAGGATCAATACATACAGAATCTTCTTCCTGAATCTTTATATCGGTAAAATACGGGATCACGCCAAGAACAGGTTTCTGCGTTTTTTTCTCCAAAAATGTTATTGCAGGTTCCAAAAGACTTCTGTCTCCCCGAAACTTGTTTATTAAAAATCCCTTAACACGTTTTTTCTCACTATCTGATATAAGCTCCATAGTGCCGACAAGCCACGCAAAAACTCCGCCCAGATTTATATCGCCGACAAGGATTACAGGCGCATCTATTTTTTCGGCAATACTCATATTCACAATATCGTTTTTTCGTAAATTGATCTCTGCAGGAGAACCGGCTCCTTCTATTACAACTATGTCATTTTCCTCTGCAAGTCTGTTAAATGATGCTATTACTACATTCATTAATTTTGGTTTATGCTTATGGTATGTAACGCTGTCCATATTTCCGACAGGTTTTCCCATGACAATAACCTGACATCCCACATCCGATGATGGTTTGAGTAAAACAGGATTCATATCGACTGAGGGCTCTATTCCACAAGCTTCTGCCTGAACAACCTGGGCTCTTCCCATCTCTTCACCATTTTTGGTTACAAAGGAATTTAAAGCCATATTCTGCGCCTTAAATGGCGCTACTTTATAACCATCAGCCATAAATATTCTGCACAGCGCAGCAGTAACTACACTTTTGCCCACATAAGAACCAGTTCCCTGAATCATTATTGTCTTTGCTTGCATAAGACTCCTAATATTCTACTGCAGGACTTTAGCCTTTTCTTCTTCTGAAACTACCAGTATGTATGGCTTAGAAGAAATAGGATTTTTTTTAACTACTACTGTTGTGTTGTAAACATCCTCAATAATCTGATATGTTAATACTTCATGTGGTGCGCCAACTTTGTGAATAAGTCCATTGTTAAGAAGAATTAATCTATCGCAATATTCGCTTGCCAGATTAAGATCATGCAAAACCACAATCACGGTAAGTCCATTTTGCCTATTTAACCTTCTTATAAGATCTAACACTCTAATTTGATGTGTTATATCCAAATGAGCGGTGGGTTCATCTAAAAGAAGCAATCTCGGCTCTTGAGCAAGCGCACGGGCAATAACTGCAAGCTGTCTTTCTCCACCGCTTAGCTCTCCTATAAGCCTGTTCTTAAACCTGATAGTATCCGTTAAAATCATTGCTTCTTCAGCAATCTCCTCATCGCGTTTGCTTTCCAAAAATTGAAACTGCCTGCGATAAGGTATCCTTCCCAAAAGAACAAATTCTTCTATGGTCATATTATATCCTATTTCCGAGCTCTGAGATACAAAAGCTACTTTTTTAGCAAATTCTCTAAATCCAAATTTCAATATATCTTTTCCTTCAAAAAGAACCTCTCCACTCCGGAGCTTAAGTATTTTGGTCATTGCCCTAAGCAAAGTTGTTTTTCCTGAGCCGTTAGGGCCAATTATACCCCAGAGACCTCTCTTTTGTATTCTGAAATTAATTCGGCTAAGTATAAATTTTGAGTCATATCCACAGGTCAGATCTTTTACCTCAAGCATTACCGCTTTCCTCCTAGCGTAACTTGTTTTTTGCTAAGAAAATAGACAAAAATCGCTCCGCCGATAATTCCTGTAATCACTCCAACAGGAAGTTCCAAAGGAGCAATAATTGTTCTGGCAAGGGTGTCGCAAAGTATAAGAAATGCCCCGCCTGCGAGAGCAGACGTAATAAGAAGTATACGATGATCTCCTCCAACAAACATACGGATAAAATGAGGGACGACCAATCCAACAAAGCCAATAACGCCTGCAACTGAAACAGCGCAGCCTGTGAGTAAGGAGGCTAGTATAAACAGCAATCTCTTTGTCTTTTCTGTATTTATGCCTAAATGCAGAGCCTCTTCTTCTCCTAAAGCAAGCGCATTAAGCTCTGCACAAAATAAGTAAGATATGAACAAACCCAAAACAGATATTAAAACCACTACCTTTATAAGAGCCAGATTCGGTTCTTCTAAAGAGCCCATTATCCAGAAAACAATTCCATGAAGATCTTCTGTGCGGGAAACAGCCATAATGAGCATAATTAGGGATGAGGAGATAAAACTTATCATTACTCCTGTAAGAAGAAGTCCTTGAATTTTTAATATGCCCTTTCTTGCGCTTAATGAGTAAACAGCAAGAATTACAACGACCGCTCCCAGAAATCCGCTTGCTGGGATGGATAAGATTCCTCCTATTCTATTCAGTCTTAGAACGATATTTAAACACACACCCAAAGCTGCTCCGCCAGAAATACCAAGAGTATACGGCTCAACCAGAGGATTGCGAAACATACCCTGAAGAAGTACCCCTGCAATGCTCAGAGCGCTCCCTACCGCAAGACCCAGAATAATGCGAGGCAGGCGAATGTCAAAAAGGATGCTGTATTCAGTAGTGCCTCTACCTCCAAGAATTAAAGGTATGATTTTCTTAAAAGGTATACCAGCTGAGCCAACGCTCAACGAAAAAGCGCCTACTCCAAGAAGAATCCCGCATAAAATTAATATACAGATAAGCCAGTTAATTAGTTTTTTATTCATAAATTAAAACAAGGGGTTGCAACCCCTTGTTGTTTAAGTAGGTGGTTAATGCAATATCTCAACTATCTCCTCTAATACTTCAACGAAACTTACTGGCGTAGGGCTGCAAACTTTATAGGAATCAACAATATGAATTCTGTTGTTTTTTGCTGCGTTTAGGGTTTTGTACTTTTGCCACGTTTCCTTTTCTTGTTCTCCCACAATGCCCATAGTCACAATAATGATTACATCAGGATTTTGTTCAAGCACTTTTTCGCGGCTGTAAAGACCGCTTTTCCCGGATGGTCCAATATTTATTCCTCCGGCAAGTTTGATAAAGTCATTGATAAAAGAATCTTTTGTTGCTACCCATAAAGGCTTTGCTCCTATCTGAACAAGCACTTTTGGCTTTGATAAATCTTTGATCTTTCGCTGAATAGAAGACACCTTATTCTTTGCTCTGCGAACAATTTGTTTTGACTTATCCTCGCTGCCGATAGTTTTGCTAAGTTCTATTAATTCTTCGCAAATTCCAGAGAAATTTTTGACATCGGGAAAAATCTTTACTTCCATTCCCAAGTTTCTTAACTTTTCAATCTGTTTCTGATTACTGTACCATTTAGCTAGAATTAAATCAGGCTCAAGATATAGGATTTTCTCTACGCTTATTTTCATTCCTGAGCCTATCTTTTCTTTTTTCTCTGCGGCAGGAGGTCTCTTACAGTATGAAGTATTCGCTATAAGCCTGTTTTCTACTCCTAAAAGATAAAGCTCTTCAGTTAGAACGGGAACTAATGAAATTATTCGTTGAGGGGAATTGTTCTCCGCATGAATTGCAGAGTTGACATATAGGGGTTCTAGACATAGAACCCCATATAGTAGAGCAAGAACTGCGAAAAAACAGATTTTTAATGTTAAAATGCCCTTTATGCTGTCAAAGTTTTTCATCTTTTCAATGCCTTTTCTTTTAGGGGAGCAAGTCCGCAAGAGAATTTACCTTCAGGACAATATCCGAGTTTTAGGCATTTTTGTCCTGCCGTTGAAAAAACTGCTGACAATTCCCTTTTGCAAATCAATAACATTTCATACGCCAACTTTCTTATTTCCCATTGCGCCCTTGCGCAGCATCTTTCTTCAAAAAAATGCAAAAGTTCCCTTGCGTTCATTGTAATTACTATCTTTGTCTCCGCCGCCTGAGGCAGAACAAATCTCGCATCCTGAGATGACGTTGCCTTTAATATTTTATTATAAGTCTTCTGAATTTCGCCCATGATATTTTTAAATTCTTTTTTTAAATTTTCGTCTTTTTCAATAGAAGGCGGAACTATATATTTGAAATTGTTTTCTTTCACATAACGTTGGCTTTGCTGGGAATATGAAGCGATCCTGTGTCGGACAAGCTGATGCGTTAATGCGCGCGATACGCCTTCAATCGCAAAAGTAAATTTCACATGTTCAAGAGGACTTAAATGGCCTGAACTTATTATCTTCTCTATAAATTTCTCCTGCTTGTCAGGAGCGATTTTATTCTTAAAAATCTCTCCCGCAAATTCAGGCGAGTAACACTGGCGCGCCGAGAAATAAATCACAGAAAGAGCGTTTTGAGTAACTTCAAGAAGCTGCACATTTAATTTAGATTGTTCCATACCCTGAATTATATCACAATTCAGCCCGTGATTAATAATTTTCCCAATGCCTTATTTGAAAAAGTCTTACCTCTGAATTTTACTCCAACCCTGAAATAATTCTTTTTAGGCAGCTTTCTTGAATACACAATGCCGGCTTTTGTGATAAATTCATTCCTTGTTCCTGGGATTCTTATCTTTACAGTGACGGCTTTCCCTTTTTTTAACTCTGTCTTACTAAAAATTCCTACTCCTGTATTGGATATATCATCTATTGGCTTTCTTCGCCATGTTCTGAAAAAACCAAAGACTCCGCCCTGTTTATACTCTAGCAAAAGAATATCCGCCTTCAACCTTTTAGCTCTTCGTCGTTTGAACATCTCTTTGTCATTGTAAGATTCCAGTATGTTCTCTTTGGCAGCATCTTCAACTATGTTAACAGACTGCTTCCTTTGAAGCATCAGGATAATAGATATAGTGAGTAAGTACATAGCCAGTATTGATGTGCTTCCCCAGATGCCAAACTTTTTTATCTGCAATATTTTTTTATAAGTGTCATTAACGTTACATGTTAAATTAATAATCCACTCTTTTCCTGATTGACTTATTGGAAAACTGGAAGACAACATATACCCTTTATTAGTCAGGAATATATCGCTTAAGAATACATTCCCTAATACGAATGCTTTGTGATTACAAACCGTCATCACATTTTTAACCCTGGTATTCAGATTATCTTCACTGCTCGGATTTACATTCTTGAAGAATGTTCTTTTACCGAATGCTGGATGCATCATTGTCTGATGTCTAAAAATATTAATTGAAATATTCTTTTCGGAAATTTCCCTGCCATTTGTAACAATATTAATCTTCTTACAGTGTAACAAATTATTCTGTGTTTTGATGTTATTGCATAAACCTACAACATCGTTCTTAAGTTCACTGCTTTTTCTAGCAAAATAAAAGCTGCATATTCCAAAAGTAATTAAACATAGAGACAATGCAAAACATAATGAAACAAGAATAATTCTTTTTCTATTCATCTTTTAAATACTGCTTATTCTCTGTCATACAGGGTATTATCCGTACCTATAAAGCCAATATTAGCTGCTCTGAACTCATCGGCTGTGCTTCCCCCCCATCCTGACACAGTGACCGAACCCAAGCGTTCGCTTGTTACATGCCCATCGCACCAAGCAACATTAGCCTTTCCATTATGCCTGAAATGTATGCTTGGATCATTATTTGATCCCCAATGTTCATTTGTTGGCGCCTCAACATAAGAGTATTCTATAATTTGACCGCTGTTTAATATGGCTACATCTGTCAACATTATAGTTTCAGTAGAATTTTTTATTTCTTTATCCTTTGCAGGAGTCAAAAAAGGAAATGGCCAAGCATCAGGAGTGCCGCCTATATATTGACAATTATATCCATATCCCCCACATCCTTCTTCATAAGCAACAGCTCCAGTGGCTAAGTATTTTTTAAAGGATGGACATGCTCTAATCTCCTTATTTTTTAGATACGGGTAAATAGGAGTTTGTTCAGATATAACAAATGGACTGCTTGCATCGGGTCTTTCTCCATGCCATCTCCTATTATTATCCTGACTTGATGCAGGGGGATACCATCCATCATTGTCATCTGCATACATTATGAAAGCAAGTGATATCTGTTTTAGGTTTGAAATACAAACCGCACCTCTGCCTTTTTCCCTCGCTTTTGAAAGCGCAGGAAGAAGGATTGATGAGAGCATGGCTATTATTGCTATCACAACCAAAAGCTCGATAAGCGTAAACCCACTGAATCCTTTTTTGTTCTTTCTTGTTACCATCTTCCATTTCTCCTTTTTTTGTTAATAAAAAAAGCCCAATCTTCGCAGATCGAGCTTTCCATTATAAAAAACTTCCCCCTTTCCACGAAGGTACTTACCTAAACAGGCAATGGTCCGGGCTTTCCCAAAATTTTGAGAATTACCGTTGCGGGACAGCGCCCAGAATCTCACTGGGACTTCCTTTGCCTCTCCGGCTAAAAACTAATTTTCAAAAGAACATTCTAAACTTGCTGAATTATAACACTATTAATTCGTACGTCTATAACAGATCTGCATATTTTTGGTAATATCTTGCTATTTTTACGCAAAGATTAAAGAATAAGATTAAGCATTCCTCCTACTATTAATACAGCCACAATCATAATTGCTGATGCTTTGAGCATATCTACAAATCCCAACTCCTTTACCAATGTGCTGAAAGTAGCTATACATGGGAAATACATTGTCAAGACTACACTGGCTATTATCAATTGCTTCAGGTTAAGGGCTAAAGGCGCTAACATTCCAACAGCCACATCTTTACGCAAGAAGCCGACTAATAGCGCTCCTATTGCTTCTTTTGGCAGTCCAAAAATTCCAGAAATAACAGGAGCAGTATATTTCCCCACGAATTGGATTATGCCCAATGTATAAAGTATGTTTACTATAAATACTCCCAAAAGAACAAAAGGGATCGCTTCTTTAATAAACCACTTCGTGCGAATCCCCGTTTTTTTCAGCAGATGTGTTAGGTAAGGTCTTCGGTAAGGTGGTATTTCCATAAATATCTCCGGTGACGTTCCGCTTACCAGGTGAGCCATTAAGATTCCAAGTACCAGCCAGACCACAAAGAGTGTTCCGTAAACAACGCCTAGTCCATATACCATGTGCTCGCCCATCAATCCCACTACCATGGCTTGCAAAGCCGCACATGGTACTGCAATAGATAACAGAGTCACCGCGATAAATCGCTCTCTTCTGGTAGCTAATATCCTGGTGGAGAGAATGCCGGGAACATTGCAGCCCAATCCCAGCATCATAGGTATTATTGCCAGACCATGTATACCTAAACGATGCATCAGTCCGTCCACCAGAACAGCTAATCTGGGCAGATAGCCACAATCTTCTAAAACTGACAACATTATGTAAAAAGCAAAAACATAAGGCAATACTGCCCCTATCGGAACAAATAGACCGGTAGTCAATAGTCCAAAGGACTGACCATAATCTATTTTGCCCTCTATCAGCTTACCAATTAAGATATCGTGGATAAGTCCATTAGATCCCAATATTGCAGACAGTTTCAGCAATATTGGTGTCCACAATTTTTCAAAAACAGGTTCAAATACATAACCAATAAGTCCTTCCCCAATAAATCTGATAATTTTGAAAGTGAAGAATAATATCACTAGAGCTAATGGAATTGAGAAGACAGGAGTCGTTGAAATATCTCCTAATCTTTCCATTAAGGTATGGTGGTGATGACTCAATTTCTGAACCTGACCTATAATATCTCCTATAACATGCCATTTTCCCTTATCTTTGTAATCAAACTTAGAAAATTTTGCCTCTTTCAGTCTCTCAGTCAGTTTTTTTATTCCCTCGCCTGTAACTGCGCAGATAGGGATACAGGGAACACCTAATATCTCTTCCAACTTTTGAAAATCAATGGTAATCCCTTTATGCTTGGTTTCATCCCAGAAGTTAAGCGCGATTATCATAGGTTTTTTCTTTTTTATTAATTGCATTGTGAGGTTAAGACCTTTTTCCAAATTGGTGGCATCAACAACATTAATAACTATATCTCCCCCCTCAAGCATTCTAACTGCAACTTCTTCTGCTTTATCACCAGCATCTAAGGAATAAGTTCCCGGCACATCTATTACCATCATATCTTCTTCATCTATCCGCATTTTACCCTGTGTAAAATCAACTGTTGTACCTGGATAGTTGGAGATAATAACATTTGCACCCGTTAGTCTATTGAAAACTACACTCTTGCCATTGTTGGGATTTCCCATAAGCAATATTTTTTTCATGGTTGCTCTATCTCCACCCATATTCTCTGAGCCATACCAAAACCCACAGCAGCCCTAGTATTCCCATGACTGATAATAACAGGTCCTCTCATTAATTGCCTGCTCACTTTCTTAATTCTTTTGCCAACCCTTAAACCAAGCGTATCAAGCCTGCGATTTACCCCGAATCCGCCTTCTATTTGAACTATTCTTCCACTTTGACCAGACCGCATATTAGCTAAAGAGATCGCTCCATTCATTTTATTTCCTCTGACACTCCTGCATCTTCAAAAGTTGCCATTTCATTCAATATCTTTATTCCAGCTTCTATTACACTGATTCCAAGCGCTGCTCCTGTGCCTTCGCCCAGTCTCATGTTCAAATCCAAAATTGGATTAAGATTCATTCTACTGAGCATGTACTGATGTCCTGCTTCCACAGATTTGTGCGCTGCAAAAATATAATCCTTTACCTGAGGGCATAGTTCGTATGCAATAAGAGCGCCCGCTGTAGATATTAGTCCATCAATTACAACAGGAGTATTTGATGCCGCTGCCCCGAGCACACAGCCGCATAATCCACCAATTTCAAATCCGCCAACCTTTGCTAATACATCAATAGGATCTTTAGAATCAGGCTTATTAATATCCAATGCCTTTTTTATAACTCTAACTTTATTCTCAAATGCTTCATCTGAAATCCCTGTTCCCCGACCTGTGACTTTCTCAACTTCAATCCCTGAAAATGCTGCAATCACTGCACTGCTTGGTGTAGTATTTCCTATTCCCATATCCCCTGTTCCCAATATGTCAATCCCGTGTTTTTTCCTTTCCATAAATACTTCTATCCCATTCTCTATAGATTCTACTGCTTCCTCTCTTGTCATTGCAGGGCCTTTTGTCATATTCTTAGTGCCAAACCCCACTTTTTTATCCATGAAATTTCGGATTTCGGATTTCGGATTTCGGATTTCGGCAGCCACTCCCATATCAATGACAATTACCTTTGCTCCAACATGTCTTGCCAGAACATTAATACCTGCTCCTTCTCTTAAAAAATTATAGACCATTTGAGGCGTAACTTCCTGAGGGAACGCGCTAACCCCTTCTTCTACAACTCCATGATCTCCAGCCATTGTAAAAATCACTTTATTCCTGAATTCGGGTTTGAGACTTCCTGTGATTCCCACAACTTGTTTTGCAAACTCCTCCAATCTGCCAAGACTCCCTCTCGGTTTGGTAAGATTATCAAGTTTTCTCTGCGCTTCATCCATAAGTTTTATATCTAACGGCTTGATTTTACTAATTACCTGTTTGATTTTGTCCATGATTTAGATCCCTATTTTATTAACAGTTTTATACAGCACCCAAAAACTATTGACAATGCAGAACATGCATACATTATCCTTATAGAATCTTTTATATCTAAAAGCTCCAAAGGCTTCTCAGCATCGCCTATACAGGGTTTTCCAACCAGTTTTCCCTCATAATAATTTGCCCCTCCAAGTCTTATCCCAAGCGCTCCTGCAAATCCTGCTTCAGAAATACCGCTGTTTGGACTTGCATGCTTCTTCCTGTCCCTTAAAATTATCCTAATAGAATCACTGAATCCCTTTCCTGAAATAAACGAAGCTATTGGGATTAACAGCATTGATATTCGCGCAGGTATAAAATTAGCTATGTCATCCAGTTTTGCTGATGCCCATCCAAGATCTATATATCTCTTGTTCTTGTAGCCAACCATTGAATCAAGTGTATTTATTGCCTTGTACGCCATAGATAAAGGCGCTCCTCCAATAAATGCAAAAAAAACAGGGGAAATAATTCCATCTACTGTGTTCTCTGCCACAGTTTCCACACTGGCTCTTATAATTTCTCTCTCATTTAAGCCTTCAGTATCCCTTCCGACAATCCTTGCCAGATTCTCTCTTGCCAGAGATAAATTATTCCTATTTAGAGATGTATACACTCTGTTTGTTTCGATTGAGAGGTCTTTTGTCGACAACGAGACAAAAACAAAATAAATACTTACTATTATTCCTAGAATCACATGCAAGCGCGCTGCAAGCCCTATCAATATAAAAACAAAAAAATATGTTCCAACTACAACCAGAAATACAAGTATTATCCCAGCAACTTTTTTATTAGTTATAACTTTTGTTATACCTTTTTCCAATATCTCTATTGCCTTGCCTATTAAGACAACTGGATGAGGAAGCCATTGAGGATCGCCTATAATCAAATCCAGAATATATGCAAAAATTATTTGAATTGTAATGAAATATGTCATCCGAATATATTTCTAAGAGCCTTAATTAAGAGTTTATTTTTGCCTCTTTTCTTAACTGCCACTCTCACAAACGAGCTGTCCAGCCCCCTGAAATTGCCGCAGTTTCTTACAACAATCCTGTCCTTTATAAGAAGTTCCTCCAAATCTTTAGTACGAATACCAGATGTAAATAAAATAAAGTTTGTACATGAGTCAAATACCTTTATAGATTTTATCTTTTTTAATTCGGAAGACAGAAAATTTTGTTCCTTAATCAAAATTCTTTTGCTTTTTTCAATATATTCTGAGTCAGCTAATAAATAAGAGCCTGCAATTTGAGCAAGTGTATTTACAGACCATGTAGGCTGAAATTTTTTTATCTTTGCGCTTAAGCGAGCAGACGCTACTCCGAAGCCAAGCCTTAATCCTGGAATCCCAAGAAACTTTGTCAATGACCTTACAA
Source organism: bacterium (assembly GCA_030652805.1). NCBI lineage: Bacteria > bacterium. Next base: position 19,578 of record JAUSPT010000074.1, read on the forward strand.
CAAAAAGATTTTGCTGCCTTTGAGCTCTTGCAACTAAACTCTCTTCCTCAATCAAATCTATAAATGCCTCATCAATTACTACAAAGACATTATGTCGCTTGGCAATATCCAGCACATTATAAAGTGTATTGCGAGATATCTTCTGACCTGTTGGATTATTCGGATTACAGATAAAGAGGACTTCAACGCTCTTAATAAGACTTCTTATAGCCTGCAATTCTAACTTAAATCCTTCCTTCTCTTCCAGCTTTATGAATTTAATATCACAACCAATGTTTGACAATGCTTTCTCATATTCTGAAAACGTAGGAATAATAATAGCTGCCTTTTTGGGATGCAGCAAGTAGCATATAAGGTATATTAGTTCTGTTGCCCCATTAGACGGAACCAAACATGTTCTCTTAATATTATACCTATCTGAGATTGCACTTATCAACTGGTTACAATCAGGATCAGGATACATGCGGATTTTATTAAAATCTTCTTTCAGAATCCGCTTCAGTCCATCTGGAAAGTAAAGGGGATTTATATTTGCGCTAAAGTCAACTATTTCATCAAGCGCTATATTGTACTTTTTACTAATTCGGTATAAGTTGCCGCCGTGTTGAGGTTTCAACTAGTTCTCCTCCCCCATTTACAAGTTTAGTAATATAAAAGGTTAACTTTGCCTTAAATCTTTTTTCTATTCTGCAAACAACTGTCTGCATATCAACCTGACCTGGGGAAAACAAAATACCAACAACTGTTCCACTATGAGCAGTATTAATTCCGCAAGCTCCTAATTCATTTGCGATTTTCATAAGATCCGTAAGCTCTCTTTTATACAGAATTTTCTGATTGAATTCAGCGCTCATTGTTGCGCCTTTTCCAAGCATATGTATGTCTTTTTTTCTGATTCCGCCTTTAACAAGCTCATAAGCCTCTCTTAACTCTAAAGCATTATTGAATTTCTTCAATATTTCATTACGTCTGGAATTAAACTCAAGAGTATTGACTCTTCCACCTAAATCAATAATTAATATATCCATCTCAGGCGGAATTCCAATATATTCCACTATAGAACCGCCTACATGATCAAAAACAACTATATCTTCAAACATCAACCCATCTGTTGGCTCAATAGAAACTGCTATTCTGGCAATTTCCAAAGGGGTTATATCTCTGTCTAAAGCCTTCGCTGTAGCAATGCAGGTTCCAATTATATCTGAGGTGCTGCTGCTCATACCTTTTTCCTGTGGAATTTCAGAATTGATACATATTTCCCCGCCGCATTTATGCATGCCAAAACAATCCAGAACCTTTCTCATGGCCTCGCAGGATTTATACTTATCGTCCGGAGCCTTTATTCTGGAATTTGATTCATCTATATTGATCTCAACATATGAATAGACATTTACAGGGCATGTTATAAGAAGATGCGTCCCGTCAAGCACACCCTGCCACAATTCTCCACATGAACCAGGAACTTTTACTACTGCTTTCATAATTTTTTATTTCTCTCTGTGCATTTTTTTAACTTATAACTTCATAGCCCTTTTCAAAAGACAATTTTATGTGTCTCTTCTGCCATTTTGTATCATTCTGTTTTGGATAATCTGTGCGATAGTGGACACCTCTGGTCTCTTTCCTGATAAGAGCCGCTTTCTGGACAAGCCCTGCTACAAGAAGCATATTTTGAAATTCCCAATCCCTGATATCTGAAAATTCTTTCCTCATTACATATGAAGACCAAAAATTAATTTCTTTCTGAGCTGCCAAAAGACCTGCCTCATCTCTTTCAATACCCACATACCTTGTCATTAAACTTTTCAGGGAAGCCTTGAGATCTCCTATATCCAGTTTTCTTGCGCTAACTGGGTCTAACACATTGCTTATATCCGGAGTTCTGTCAAATCGCTTTTCACAATCTATATCCTTACCTGCAGATTGCCCTGCTCTATAACCAAAAACAAGTCCTTCAAGGAGAGAATTGCTCGCCAGTCTGTTAGCGCCATGAACTCCTGAAGAAGCTGTCTCTCCACATGCATATAGATTTTGAATATTAGTTTTCCCATTTTCGTCTATTTTAATTCCTCCTATCATATAATGAGCAGTAGGCCGAACAGGTATAAAATCCTCTTTAATATCTATGCCAAAAGAAGAACAGACCTCCATTATATTTGGGAAACGATTTTCTATTAACTTATAACTTAAGTGCGTAAGGTCTAAATAGACACGTGTATCAGCAGTTTTTCTCATCTCTTCCAGAATTGATCTTGACATCACGTCACGAGGAGCCAGCTCTCCATCCTTATGGTACTTAAACATAAATCTTTCACCATGCTTGTTTCTCAAGACTCCGCCTTCACCTCTAACTGCCTCAGAGATTAATGTGCGTGATAGACCTGCTACATATAAAGTAGTAGGATGAAACTGAACAAATTCCATATCTATAAGCTTAGCTCCCGCTCTATAGGCAAGCGCCATGCCGCATCCTGTAACAACAGGGGAATTTGTTGTCTCACGATAAACCTGTCCAATTCCGCCTGTGGCTAATATTACTTTCCGTGCATAAACTATCTTTCGCTCATTATTTTTCACATTAACAATAGCGCCAAAACAAGTTCCGTCTCTATGAAGTAAATCTATGACAAAAGCATATTCTAAAATCTTAATATTAGCGTTCTGTTTGACTTTCGCTATCAGTGCCCTTTCTAATTCTGCACCCGTAGCATCACCTTTTGCATGAATCACTCTTCGTATGCTATGGCCTGCTTCTCGAGTAAAAGAGATTTGTTTCCCATCTCTGTCAAATTCCGCTCCCCATTGGATCAATTCCTTGATACGAGCAGGTCCTTCTTCTACTATTATTTTGACCATCTTCTCGTTGCATAACCCGCAACCAACTCTTAATGTATCTTCTATATGCCCCTCAGGCGAATCATCCTTTGATAACGCCACAGCTATTCCACCCTGCGCTTTTTGGGTGTTGTTTTCGCTGAGCTTATCCTTTGTTATTATAGTCACTTCTCCATATTTTGCCGCTTGAATAGCAGCAGAGAGTCCAGCTACCCCGCTTCCAATAATTAAAATATCAGTTTTGATAGATGGCAGGTCTTTTGAATTGAAGGATGTGAGGAATTTATTCATAAGCCGCATTCTACATTGCCTATAAAACAGTGTCAAATATGAAGATAATTACAGTTAAGCAGAAACAGCCTCGCATGTGTAAATTCGGTAGTGCAAGTTCGCCTGAAATCCGGACGGAATGAGTTGAAAGACGTCTTTCATCACGCCGAATTCTTTCACCATTATATCGCGTATATAAGCGATATCACTTGTGTTCAGAGCATACCTCTGGCCCAATTCATCCGAGGTCAATAGGAGCGAACGCGCAGGAATCGTATCCGTTACGCGCCAGCGGGAATCCGTCATGTGTCTCTGCAAGTCTTTAACCGTGGGATACCATTTGTTAGTACGCATGTGTCTATACAGCGCATTGAGGCAGACAGCTTCTTCCTCGTTGTCAAACGATGCAGTCTGATGCACAAAAAACTCGCCTGCTTTTGCCTGACTGCGAAGATAGCGCAATAAAGGCGACAAACCATCTTTCCCGAAGTAGTGGAGAACGGACCGCATAATGAATAAAACCCGTCCATCTTTGGACGCAACATCACTGCGCCTGAACTTATCTACTGAGGTGCAGACAGAGGAAATGTTTTTCTTATTTGACAAAGCAAGTTGGGCATCTGAGCAGTCAATGTTCACAAGAAATGTATCAGCTCCGATTCCCTGCGCTCTCAACTGAGACAGCAGAAAACCCGTTCCTCCCCCTAAGTCCACAACCACATTCGCCGGAGATTTTACCAGAATGTTTTTTATTGTTTTGACGTAACAGTTTAGCTACAAAAAGTAATGAGAAAATTTAGATGAGAAAATCAGCGAATAAATTTGAACGAAATAAAAATAATAATCAAGGCGATCTTGTTTGTGGCAAATCAAATTGTCTGAAGAGTTCGGGAGTTAGCCC
>JAUSPT010000075.1 GCA_030652805.1 bacterium
CCGTAGGGGCGAATGGCTCGGCTGAGCCCTTCGGCAGTGAGCAGTGCGGTGAACCTTTCGGCAGTGAGCTCAAGGCTGAACTGCTCACTGCTGAACCGCTCAGGGCCGAACTGCTCGCCGAAGCTTGCTATTCGCCCACAATCTACAATCTTTAATCGTCAATATTCAATTGTCAATAGTAAATCGTCAATCGCTTACCCTCCGTACTTCCTCTCTTTACCAAGTCCTTCCATCAGCTTGTTCACTTCTTGCTTCAGCTCAATGATGCGCCCCTCACGTCCTACAGTAGCATTATAATAAATTTCAAGTTCATCCAACCGCCTTTTCAACTCCTCCTCTGCTCTTTTGCGATCAGTAATGTCAGTGAGGGATACAACAATACGGGCTTCTTCTTCTTCTTCTTCTTCTTCTTCTTCTGCAAAAAACATTCTTGCCATGTCAAATTGCAAAATAAGCTCTTCTATATCCTTTTCTTCCTCTTCCATGATTATCCTCCTATGGCATTAGCTGCGGGTAACCCGCTATAATTGTTTGCAAAACTTTTAAGAAGGCTTCTTTCAATTAAGCTGTAACTTTCTGTTAAATAAAAACGCACAAATACATCATAGTTACTGATAAATTTCCCCAAGCACTTATTTTTTAATTTATTACCCGTATAGTTTGCTGTTCGCTTACGCAGGTTTTTGGAAGAACCAATGTATATAACATTACTCCTGCAATTTGGATAATCAATTTTTGATGAAATGGAGAGTTCATAAACTCCAGATTCAGTCGGAATTTTAGTGAAATATTTTTTTGATAACAGTATGTAATCGCTAAAAGTTATATCCTTTCCATGATAAGTAGCTTTTTCTCTATAGTTGGGAATATTAAGTAATTTTCTGCAATTGCATATCGTTCTGATGGATAAATGTACCCCCACTTGGGTCAACAAATATTGAATATCCTTGTCTTTTAAGGCATTTTTATTATTGTCAACTATTTCTTTAATGAGGAATGCGTAATATTTTTTTTTGAGATAAATAAATTCCTAAGATTTATGAGCTGACTTTGAGGATTCATAACCAGTAAATTTGAAATCAACCTTGAAAGTCGGGTTTGATCAAGATATTGTAAAGGATATAAGGATAAAAATTGTTTTAAGGTCAAAGGTTTTAAGTCTGCCTCTCTGCCAGAAGACCAATATTTACTCTGGTAATGAAGAAGACTTTTTAAAATATGTAAAGAAAATGTATTCCTGGTATTGATCCATTTCAATGAACATATTGTTTTATTTCCAGTACAATTTTGGGTCGAATAGATATTCTTTAAATGTTCATCTGAAATCTCAAAATACAAAGTTTCATCTTTAATTATTATTTTAGCATAGAATAATTTCTTTTGCACAGCATTCTTCAAATTGGCAAACTTATGAGTTACTAAAGGCTCTGTCAATCCTTTTGTTGTTTTTTCTATATAAGCAAGATACTTTGTTAAGGGCATTTCCAATACTTTAGTAAAAATTATTTTGCCTATTTTTTGCTCCCTCATCCTTGCTTTTTAGAAATCCTGATTTCTGCGTAACCCTCGTTGATTATTCTATTTTTCACCTGTTCAATGATTATTTCCGTGAGTTCTTGTTCTGTATAGTTTAGCTTTGCTGAATATTTTTTAACAATATCCTGAAATGTCTTATTTTTTGTAAATAGATTCAGTTTATCTGTAAAAACTAACAGACCATCTGGCACAAATTTGAAAATATTTTCAATAACTTTCCTATGCTGTTCTTCACTTTTCCGCCGCGCCTCTTCTGCCCGTTTGCGCTCTATTGCCATCGCTACCTGTTCCGAAACAAACGAGAGAATATCCTTTTCTTCTTCTCCAAATGTGACATCTTCAGTATAGCTCTGGACAACCAGCACACCTATGGTCTTTTCCAGTATTTTCAACGGGACACCCAGCCAACAAATCGGTAGCGTGCCGAAGATTTCTATCTTCCCTTTCTTCGCCAGATCTTCAATCGCTTTGCGTGGAGCTAACAGTGGTTTTCCAGTCCTTAGCACATACTCCGTCAGTCCTCTCCCGAGTTTTTTAGGCGCAGGCGTTTTATCATATTTATCCACGAAATAGGGAAAACCGACCTTCTCAGTAGATTCGTTATACACTGCAATGTAAAAATTCCCTGCTGGCATCAACTCACTAATTATGGCATGAATTGAATGAAAAAGTTCTTCAAGATTCTGCACAGAAGGTGTCGCTTCTGAGATTCTAAAGATTGCAGTTTGAACTTTTTCTGCACGTTTGCGTTCGGTGATGTCGGTGAATATGCCCAGTATACCGATAACGCTGCCATCCACGTCTCGCACCGGTACCTTTACAGTGAGAACCGTGTGTTCTTCGTCACCAATTCTGTAGTTCTCTTTTATCTGCTCAAGCTGGCCAGATGCCATAATCCTCTGGTCGTCGGAGCGATATTTGTCGGCGAGGTCTCGTGGAAAGAAGTCGTAATCGGTCTTGCCACGGATCTCCTCAGGGCTGATACCCAGGTCCATGGCGTAATAAGAGTTGCAAAACACGTAGACGGAAGCCGTGTCCTTAAGAAAGATTTTATTAGGGAAGCTTTCCATCAGCAAGGATTTCAACTCATTGCTCTCCTGCAGTTCCTCCTCTGCCTTCTTCCACTCTCTTTCTGCCTTTTCCAATTCAGTAATCCGTTTCTTCAATTCCCCCAACTCTTTTATGAGTTGCTTCTTTGTCTTATTAGTATCTTTCATCTTTTCTGCTAATTGTTAATTGAAGATTTCAGTGTTATCGCGACTGGGAAGTCGCTCCCACAATCTACAATCTTGATGTTCTTTGTGAACTTTGTGAACTTTGTGGTGAAAAATTCTGTACTTTATCCTTTAACCTTT
>JAUSPT010000076.1 GCA_030652805.1 bacterium
GAGTTTGCAAAAAATTGCGGGGCAGACTTGGTCGGAATTGCTTCAATGGATAGATTTGAGGGAGCACCTATGGAAATGGACCCTAGATACATTTTTCCTGAAGCGAAATCGTTGATTGCTCTGGCTTTTCGCATTCCTCGGGGTTGTTTTCGTGGGATTGAGGAAGGGACTTACTTTTCTGCCTATCCAGCCATGGGGTATGCCAATATCAACCAAATTCACGCTCCTATTGTTCTAAGAGCCGTCTCCCTTTTTTTAGAAGACAACGGCTATGAAGCAGTCCCTATTCAGAATGTGCTTGTCGGAGAAGGAAATTTAAGAGATGTAAATACCGGCAAATTGCGTCAGAGATCAGCAAAACGGGTCTCTCCCGATAAACCAGCGCCAGATGTATTTTTTCACTTTCGAATTGCCGCCTTTATTGCTGGCTTGGGAGAGATTGGTTACAGTAAGTTACTCCTTACTCCAGAATTTGGTCCCAGGCAGAGATTTGCGTTTATTCTTACTGATGCTCCTTTAGAACCAGACCCGCTCTTTGAAGGTAAAATCTGTGATCGGTGTATGCTTTGCGTCCGGGATTGCAGTGGAAAAGCAATCAGCAGGACAGAGACAGTAAAGATTAAAGTGGCCGGAAGAGAAATAGAGTGGGGAAAGTTAGATGAACTGAAATGTTCTGTGGCATATCTTGGGGGCAACAAGGAAACCAATCCTTTTCTGCTTGAAAATGTGGACGAGAATGAATACAACAAGGAATTCTACGGATGGGGTAAGATTTCCAGGTGCATGGTAGACAATTACCTGGATCACTGCTATCAGGAACTTCATCATATGCCGGCAATTGAAGGAGCTAAAGGATGTATCAGGGCTTGCATGATTCATTTAGAGGAGACGGGAAAAATCAAAAAAACTTTTAAAAATCCCTTCAGGAAAAGAAAGCCCTGGAAACTATGAAAATGAATTTGAGCAGGAAAACAATGGATGCATATCTGACTTTGAAAGTTAAATCTCTTATGCAGGATGAAGGAGCGGATTTGGTGGGGATAGCCGATGTTGGGAGATTTACAAAAATGTCCCTGAAAGTTGGGCCGAAACCTCAAGAAGTATATCCTGAGGCTAAATCGGTAATTGTAGCGGCAGTACGTATGACCGATGCCTGTATGGAAATGTCGGCACGGAATCACTACCAGAATCCCGGCCCAGGTATTATAAATCACCAAATGTCCAATAGGCTAAACTGGATAGCAATGAAAACCGTTCATTTTCTGGAAAATAGTGGGTATCCTTCTCTGGGTATATTCTCAACGTGCTTCTGGAGATACAGGCCATATAAACAGTATCCTACCCCATTTACAGCAGATGTATCCCACCGTCATATGGCAGTCGGTGCTGGTTTGGGTGAGTTTGGTTGGAATGGGCTTCTATTGACTCCCGAATACGGTCCCCGGATACGGCTAATAACGGTAATTACAACCGCATCTCTTGAACCTTCTCCTATGTATGAAGGTCCTGCCTTATGCGACAAATGTATGAAATGTGTAGAAGCCTGTAAGAAACATCTGAAAGGACTTACTAAGGAGGTGCACGGTAAGGTTCAGATTGAAATAGGCGGTAAAAAGTTTGAGTATGCTAATAAAAATTTATGGCGCTGTGCCTGGACAGAAAATTTTGGATTGGACTGTGCGATTGAATTACCGGATAAAATTGATGAAAAGGTAATGACTGAAATATCTAAAGAAGCAACCCTTCATCATCCTGAATGGTGGAAGACATGGACAATAGAACCATGCTGGCGCTACTGTTTGCCACCTCATTTGAGGTTTAATGACCCTGAATATACTGACGTACCGAGAAGGAAAAAGCCCATAATGGTGACCGATAACTCCATAATGAAAAACAAGATAATTGCAGAAATTGAATCGTGTCTTGTTAAAGGTGGAGTTAATGAATTTGGTGTTATTTCTATTGAGGAAAGTGGTAAAGAATTAAGTATTTTTAAAAGATATCTTCCCGACGCTTCCTCTGTCTTGATTTTTTCTTTGAAATATCCGTTACACTTTAAAGAATTGAGAGGTTATCTTAGCCAGCGCCGGGACTATTTAGAGATGGATGTAATTAACTACCTGGATAATTTGGGATACTCCGCTATTCAGATGAGTTACTTGCAGAACTCGCCAAATCGAAGCACTGAAGATGAACGGGCATTTGCTCTGGCAATGAAAACCTGCCGTTTAACGAGAGACAATGATAAGGAAACGGATGTTTTCGGCGGAGTAATCACCAGCGCTCAGTTGCAAATCACCATGTTCGCACCCCGGAAACAACGAAAAATAGCCGTAAAAAACATTTCAGCGAATAAGGATACTTCGCAAGAGCTCCGAGACAAAATCAAGGCGATTGCGTATCAAAACGGCATTGATTTGCTTGGTATTGCGCCAGCAGAAAGATTAGAAAACATAACCGCTCAACTGAGGAACTTGTTTGAAAAGGAATATTATTTTGAAGCTAATGACACCGGATTTTATAAAGGTCCAACCCTTCCGCAGATCAAAAGAAAAATGATAACGGTCAAAAAACCCAGTGATTATCTTGGAAAAGCCAGGTCCGTTGTAGTTCTGGGTTTGCACTTTTCAGATGCTGCAGTGGATTGGGCGGCAAAATCTCCTTCTGAATCTGTGGGACCATACTGTTTTAGCCAAACCTGGGATTATTTTTTTCTCTCCGAATCTGCTTTTCAGATATCTAATTTTTTAGAAAGTAAAGGCTACCTTGCTGTTCCTGTTGCTGACCTTTCTGGAATTGCATCAAGAGTGATAAGTTCTTATGTTGGTTCATATCCGGATATTAGTGCTAATCGATTCGCCGCTATCGCTGCTGGTCTCGGAGAATTAGGTTGGCATGGAAGGGTACTTACTCCGAAATTTGGCGTCCGGCAAAAATTTTTCGCTATTATTACCGATGCCGAATTAGAATCAGACCCTCTTTATCAAGGGCCCAGTCTGTGTAAGAGGTGTTTTAAATGTGTAAAAACCTGCCCGGTCCAGGCTATTTCCAGAAGAAAAGTTTCCCTTAATGTAGAGGGGAAAATTTTTGAATTTGGGATTTTTAATAGACTGCGCTGTGACTGGGCAATAAGATATGGATTAGTAGGTGATGAAGGACCCGGTTTTGTGGGTTCAGAAACAGATATAAAACCTCCGAAAAATATAACTAAAAAAGCGCTGGATAAAGCACTAAAGCAAATGGACCCTATACAAAAAAATTATTTAGCTATCCGAGAAAATTGTTTGGTTAATTGTCCTGCCGTTGTTCCCGCCATTTCTGAATTTCCGGGTAGAGAAGGATTATGAACAGCAGGGTAAACTGAAAAATGTTTTCAAAGGACCTTTTAGAAAAAGGAAACCCTGGAAGTTATAGGGTCAAAGGAATGCAATGAGATTTGCGTTCGGCTATCAATTACCCGAAGAGGGTGAAGAATCAATCGTTGATATCGCAAAGGAGTTCAGGGAACATATAGAAGAAGTCTATTTTCCCTGGCTGTATCTACCCAGTGGCAGATCTCCTATGACTGTCCGTGACGGCTTTGTGAACTGGACAGGTCAACATAAACAGGAGGAGGAACTGAAAGAGATAAAAAAGATGGGCATAAAACTTGATTTATTACTTAATGCCAACTGTTACGGAAGACACAGTTTATCCAAACATTTTAAAAACTTTATCGGTTCCCTTATTTCCTATTTACAAGAGACCATTGGACTGGATATAATTACAACCGCATCTTTGATGATTGCCAACACAGTAAAGGAAAATTTCCCGGAAATAGATGTTCGCGCTTCCGTTAATATGAAAATCGGTACCATAAAAGGGGCAGAGTATATTTCAGATCTTTTTGACAGTTTTTATATCCAGAGGGAATACAATCGGAACCTCAAAAGAATTGCGGAATTGAAGGAATGGGCGGATAGAAACCATAAAGATATTTATATCTTAGTCAATAGTGGCTGTTTAAATTTTTGTTCCGGTCAGACCTTTCATGACAACCTGGTTGCCCACGAAAGAGAAATAAGTGAAATGGACAACGTGACAGGATGGAATCCATGTCTCTGCTGGAATTACTACGCTAAGAAGAATAGATGGGTATCTTTTTTACAAAATTCCTGGATTCGTCCGGAAGATCTACATCATTATAGACCTTACTTTTCCGTGGCTAAACTTGCTACCCGGATGCACTCAAACCCGAGGAAAGTGATTCAATCTTATGTAGAAGAAAAGTTTCGGGGTAATCTATTAGACCTGCTGGAACCAGGACACAGCTCTCTATTTTCTCCATATATTATAGATAACTCCGAATTTCCAGAAGATTGGTTTCAGAAAACAACCGACTGCGAGATAAGAAGATGCCATCAGTGTGAGTATTGTTCATCAGTACTAAAAAAAGTATTAAAAAAGGTCGTGTGAAATGCATTCAAAAACAAAATTTCCAGCTGATTTTCTATGGGGTGTGTCCACCAGCGCCTATCAGATAGAAGGTGGCTGGAATGAGAATGGTAAAGGAGAATCCAACTGGGATAGATGGGCTCATCTTGGGAAGATAAAAAATGGAAACACCGGAGACATCACCTGCGACCATTACCATTTATGGAAAGAAGATGTAAGATTGATGAGAGAAATTGGTATAAATGCCTACCGTTTCTCCATTGCCTGGTCAAGGGTTCTTCCTGATGGCAAAGGGAAAATAAACCAAAAAAGCATTGACTTTTATAGTAATCTTGTTGATGAACTTTTGAAAAATAATGTTAAGCCTTTTATTACTCTACATCACTATGATATGCCCGTAACACTTGAAGAAGAAGGAGGCTGGGTTAACAGACAAACCATTGGCCATTTTGCTAAATATGCGGAAATAATGGCAAAGCATCTTGGTGACAGAGTCAAATATTGGACGACCCACAATGAACCTATTTGTATCGCCGGTCTTGGTTATTCGGGAACCTCTGAACCACCCGGTTTAGGTGACTCCAAGGCTGGCGCCCAGGCTTTACATAATCTCCTGGTTGCTCACGGTAGTGCCGTAAAGTCAATTAAAACAGAAAGAAAAGGGGCAAAAGTCGGTATTGTCCTGAATCTTTATCCGGTTCAGCCATTTAATAAAGAATCGGAAGATGACAGAAAGGTCGCCCGGACTAAGGATGGTATTTTAAATCGCTGGTTTCTTGACGCCCTGTATCTTGGTAAATATCCCGAAGATGTGTGGGCATATCAGAAGGAAAACCCGGAGATTAAACCGAACGATATGGGAACAATCTCAACACCTACAAATTTCCTCGGGATTAACTATTACTCCCGGTATGTGGTAAAAGGAAAAAGGGAAGAGGGGAAATTGAAGATTGTCGACGTGTCACCTGAAGAATTGGGAACCCCTTTCAGCACGATGGGCTGGGAGATTTATCCGGAAGGTCTGGGCATTCTCTTAAGAAGAATCGGGAAGGATTATAAAAATCCGGTTATCCTGGTTACCGAAAACGGCGTTGCCCTTGATGACAAAATAGAACCGGACGGTTCCATAAATGACCCGGTGAGAATAGATTTTTTGAAAAGACACATTGAAGAGTTAAAAAATACAATTTCAGGGGGTGTTGATGTAAGGGGATATTTTGTCTGGACCCTTATGGATACCATTGAATGGGAACTTGGTTTTACCCAAAGATTTGGATTAGTTTACACAGATTTTAAAACATTGAAGAGAACAGTAAAGGCAAGCGGAAGATGGTATAAGAATTGGATTAATCAGACATAATTAATAAAGAGAATTTGACAAAAGGGAAAGAAAAAGATTATCTGGTTTGAATCCAGTGGGAATGTTGTCTTTAACGGCGCAGGAACATAACGAAAAAGGATGGACGAAGACTTTTGCTTTTGAGGAGAAACAGTTATGCCATATGCTGAAGGACAGTCTGTATCGCCCCGCGTGACCAAAGAGATTCTTCACCCAAAATCCATGGATGCTGCTGATGCCTGCAGTGTTATCATCGACGGCGAGCCGGGCCCAAGATTCTTCAATTACCAGGTACAGCTCTGCGTGACCCCCAAAGGTACCTGGATTGCCTGCTGGACACAGGGAAGCTATGAGGCTGATTCTGATCAGCGTGTCGTGGTAGCGCGAAGCGAAGACAATGGTCAAACCTGGAGCAAGGAAATTGTGATTGAGGGTTCCGGGGGCACCTATCATGTGCCGGCGTGGATTGTCAGTTTCGTAGTTCCAGGCACGGGGCGGATATACATGTTTTATTGGTACAATATCAATGGCGTTTTCCTGCGCGATGCAGGCGATATTTTCTATCGGTGTTCTGACGATGACGGTTTTACATGGTCACCGCGGTACCGTGTTGAGATACCCCGCACAGCCATGGATGATCCGGAAGGCGATATCCACGGCTGGAATTTCGGCCAGCCGTGCCTTTTGGCGACGGGGCAGGTGATGATGACATATACTAAGATCAATCGCTCAAGTCTTTATCCAAAAGGTTGGCGTCTGGATCTGAACAATGAATGGCAGGTGGAGCCGGGTGCGGATTCTGCTACCAAACCCAAGAATGAGCAGGGGGGAGATCCAAACAACTGGGTAACGGAGGTTTTTTTTCTTGAACTGACCAATATCCTCACTGAAAATAATCCGGCCAGATTAAATTTCCGGTTCTTGCCGGAAGGACATAAGGGACTCTGGATGCCCTACCCGGGTACTGATCGTCATTTTGGTCAGGAAGGAACACTTGTAGATCTTTCCGGCGAACGATTGCTTTGTGTCTTTCGGTCGAGACTGGGGCATCCTTTTTTTGCCATCAGCGAGGATTGTGGGGCAACCTGGAGTAAGCCCGATATTCTCCGAATTTGCCCTGAGGGAGAGCCGTTTAATCAACCCTGCGCCCCATGTCCTATGACTAAACTGCCGGATGGCCGATTTGTATTTATTTTTCACAATGTGAAACCCGAAGGCCTGGGCTGGTATCCGCGGGATCCTCTTTGGATTACAGCGGGACGGGAAGCGCACGGCGTTACCAACAATGCCGGTCTGCACTTTGCCAAACCTAAAGTAGTTATTTTTAACGATGGCAAACCTGGCGGACCTTTTAAGGATCCTGAGATTGGTTATCCGTCATTTTACAGGATAGGCGGCAGACATTATATCGCTTACGCTAACAAAACCTGCCAACTTCGAATTAATGAAGTGCCCGATGAATTATTGGATGACTTTGGTTTGCGGGTTGAATAGTAAAGGTCAATACGGTTGTTAGGGGCGGAAACGCAGATAAACGAATAACGATTGAAATATAGGGTAGAGCGTGAAATTGCTTATTGCAAAAGTAATAGATATGGGTTTACAAATGGACAAACTGCGTAAAGAGACGCTTGCATTTGTCGAGACTAATCGGGTCTTAGGTGGGGAGATGGGTGAATATCGCTATTCAAGCGTGGTTACACTGCCTACGCTATATTCATCAACTTATGCGGTTATGACCCGCTCACTTTACAATGATCTGGATGTTTTGACAAGCGCTGAGCGACAAGCATGGATTGATTATTTCAACAGATATCAGGATGATGACGGTCTATTCCGCGATCCTGTTATATTTAACCAATATTCCTATAAAGGTGATTATTTTGGGAATGGAAGACCACATTTAACATGTCATATTTTAACAGCTTTGACATGTCTGAAAGGAGTTGCAAAAAAAAGCTTTGCTTTGGTTAAAAAGTTTTCATCGAGAAAGAATCTGGAGTCATGGTTAGAATCACGCGACTGGGGAAAAAGGGTGGCAAGCACAGGTAATGAGATAATGAATTTAGGCACAATTCTTCAGTATGCAAGGGATTTTCAGAATGATGCCCGTGCAGGAAGCGCTGTGGAATTTCTCCTTAATTGGCTGGATACGCACTATATCCATTCTGATACAGGTGTTTGGGGCGATATAGATATTGTTGAGCCACAGCAACGGTCTCATGCGGTTCAGGCAGCATATCATTGGTGGGCACTCTATTTCTATGACCATCACCCTATTCCTTATGTAGAACGTGCCATTGATACACTGCTTGCAACGCAGAATCAAGAAGGTGGATTTGGCTGGGGCGTACATAATTCTTCTGAGCCGTATAAAAGCAGTGCGTGTGAGGATATTGATTCGATAGATCCACTGGCCAGAATGTCTTTTTATACTGATTACCGTAGAGAAGATATCAAACAGAGCCTTGAAAAAGCATTAGGTTGGGTAAAACAAAATCAAATGCCGGATGGTGGATTCGTATTCATGCTGGATAAAGCTTACCAGTATGGACATCCTGAATTGAATGGTGAGAAGAATGCAGGAGCTATGTTCCCGACCTGGTTCAGAACTCTTTGTCTGGCCTATCTTGGAAAAACAATTACTAATAACCCGATTTGGAGTTTTCCCTGGCATTTTTGTAATTGTCCCGGGTATCAATTTTGGGAACATGAATAAGGAGAAATCGTGAAAAGAATTGACCTTAACGGAACGTGGGATTTTCTTGTCGACCTTGACCCAAAATATCATAAGAAAAACAAGAATACCTATGCTTATGCTCAAACGGATTGGAATCGGCGACACTGGAAGAAAGTAGAAGTTCCGGGAGTCTGGAATAAATATGGACCTGAACTTGATATCTATGAAGGAGTCTGCTGGTTCTCACGCACCTTTCAGGTGGACAAGTTGTTAACGAAAGCAACGTCATTATTACGTTTTGGGGCGGTAAATTACCTGTGTGAAGTTTTCGTTAACGGCGAATGCGTGGGTATGCATGAGGGAGGTTATACGGAATTTACCTTTGATGTATCAAGTTTTTTACAAAAAGGAGAAAATACCATTGCCCTAAGAGTAGATAATCGCGCCTTTATTATGAAATTACCACCTGTACTTGGTTATTTTAATTATGGCGGTATTCATCGGGACGTGAGTCTTGAAATATATCCTGATTCATTCATGGAAAATTTATTCATAAGCGCAGAACCTATCCGGCGAGGAGGCAGACTGACTATCAGGGGTTTTGTTGAAAAGAAAACAAAGGAGATTCTCAATATAAAAGTTGCCTGTGAAGGTGTTTCAGGTCAGGTTACTGTAAAGGCAGACAGCAGTTTTGAAATGATATTAGATACAGAGAATGTAAAAACGTGGACTCCCGAAAACCCCGTTCTTTATGATACCAAAATTATACTGCTTTCAGGTGAAGAGATAGTAGATACAAGGGAAGTGCGTATAGGTTTTCGTTCTATTACAGCACAAAGTGATGAAATTCTATTTAATGATAAGCCAATACAGTTGAATGGCATCTGTTATGTTTATGATAGTCCTGCTTATGGTCTCGTTATGAAGAAAGAACAATTTTTGACTGATATTTCACTTTTAAAAGAACTAGGCGTCAACATTATTCGCAGTCATTTTCCTTTTCCCAACGAATTTTATGAGGCTTGCGATAGAGCAGGTATTATGGTCTGGGTTGAAACTCCGGTCTATTGCATTAATCCGGGGAAAGAAAAAATCAATACCGTATTTTCTGATCCGTCATGGTTATTACTTGCCAAACAAATGATTAAGGAGATGATTATTCAGGCACGCAACCATCCATGCGTGGTTATTTATAGCATTGGTAATGAGTGCAACGTTGACTGCCCTGAAGCAGAGCCGTTTTTTAGCAAATTGGCAGCTACTGTGCGTGAACTTGATACAACACGTCTAGTTTCTTACGCTGCGCTTTACGGAATGGTCGGCCCTATAGGTGACATGGTGGATGTCATTGGTGTAAACGAGTACTGGGGCTGGTATGATCGACTAAAGGGTGGTGGCACGCCAAAAGCAGGCGCTCAAGGCCTGCCTGACCTAAAGATTGTCGAGAAAAAATTAACAGAGCTGTCAAAACAATTTAAAAAACCTTTATTACTAACGGAATTTGGTGCGGATTCAATTCCTGGATTTCGTTCAGAGAGTCTTGAATTGTGGTCGGAGGATTACCATGCTGAACTCCTTAAGCTTACAATTGAACTGGCAAGAACATTGCCTCGAGTGTGTGGGACATTTCCATTCTGCTTTAGCGATTACCGGGACCCATCCAAGTTTGTCGGAACTCATTGGGATGCTGTGAATTATAAAGGTGTGGTTAGTTATAATCGGACAAAAAAGATTTCGTTTAAGTATTTGAAAGCACTATATAGGTAGCAAAGAAGGGGAAATAATGACTTCCAGAGATAGAATGAAAACAGTTCTTTCAGGCAATATTCCTGATAAAGTTCCGTTTTCCCCAACAATTTATATTGACTATGCTTGTGTGTTATGTGGTAAAAATTTTGAAGATGCACTTATCAATCCATCTTTAGGCGCAGAATGTATGCTTGGTGCGGCTTTGAAGTATAATACGGATGTTGTACGTTTTGTTATGGGACCTGATGAGTCGTGGTATAGTGACAAGACTGTGAAAAAAGAAGATGGTATACTTATACAGTATGATAAGAAGACAGGGACAAAAGAAGGATACTATGATTTTGTGGGTGGAGGATATTATTTCCCTTTTGAAAAACAACGTTTTGTGCAGTGTATTAATGAAGTACGTGATATAAAAGTGATAAGTTCTAAGGAGTATATAGAACGTGGTTACCTGAAAGATATCAAACGATATATTGAAAAAGCACATGATAATGGATTGTTTGTAGTTGGCATGTGTGGTGGGCAGACAATAAACTTTATGGTTGAGAAATTGGGTAGTGTTGATACTGCGCTTATGAGTTTTTATGATTCGCCTGATCTTGTGTATGAACTTATTAACAAAGCAGTAGAAATTTCTATCCAGAAAGGTAAAGCATTTATTGAAGTGGGAGTGGATTGTATTTACATTGGTGATTCCTTTGCGTCTTCCAGTGTTATATCGCCTGATATATATAAACGTTTCTGTGCTCCGGCATATAAAGAAGTTACGCAAGAATTTCATAATTCAGGTGTTTTTTGTTATATGCATTGCTGTGGGAATTATAATCCCTTACTTGAATTTTTACCTTCAATCGGAATAGATGCTATGGATGGGATAGATCCTACAAGCGGTATGAGTGTAAAACGCACAAAAGATGCAATTGGTAAAGAACTTACATTAATGGGAGGAATAAGTTGTCTTACACTTCTAAATGGTTCTTCTGAAGAGGTGTATGATGAAGCAAGGAAGTGCATTGAAGAAGGTAAATCAGGTGGAAGATATGTCCTTGGAAGTGCATGTGCAGTACCAAGAGCAACCCCTACAAAAAATATAATTGCGGCACAAAAAGCGATATTTGAATATGGTTGGTATTAAAATCCAATACAGGAAGGGATGATTAAGAAGTTATTTGTCGTTCATCATACTCATACAGACATTGGCTATACAGATATCCAGACTAAGATAATGAATGACCATGTTGATTTTATAGATAAGGTCTTGGATTATTGCAAAGAGACGGATAATTATCCAGAAGAATCAAAATTTAAATGGACATGTGAAGTTTCATGGACAGTTAAAAATTATTTAAAAAAAAGACCTGAAAGGATTAATGAGTTCATTCAAAGGGTAAAAGAAGGGAGAATAGAAGTAACCGGACTTTATCTGAATGTTACTGAATTATATACTGCCGAGGAACTTATTCGTTCTCTCTATTTTGCTAAGAAGTTAGAAAAAAATTATGGAATTAAAGTAGTTTCTGCAATGAACTCCGACGTGCCCGGCTTATCCTGGGGTCTTCCGCAAATTTTTCCCGGAGCAGGTATTAAATATCTTTCTATGGCTCCTAATAGTATCAGGGCTAAAAGGATTTCAGTTCCCCAGCCTTTTTATTGGATTTCTCCTGATGAAAGCAGGGTTCTTGTCTGGACCAATAATGATTCTTATGGAGCAGGATATAATCTTGGACTTGGAAGTAGTTATAAAACATTTTCTAAAAAGCTACCTGAATATCTCAGACATCTTGAAAATAAAAATTATCCCTACGATGCTTATTGCCTGCGAATGGCCATGGATAATGTTGATCCTCATATTGAACTCTCCAAAATTGCTAGAGAATGGAACGAGAAACATGTTTCTCCTCAAATTATTGTCTCCACAAACAAAGATTTCTTTGAGTATATGGAGAAGAAATACAAAAACAAATTTCCGTCTTATAAACTTGCCTGGCCGGACTGGTGGGCTGACGGGAGTGCATCCGCTGCTTATGAGACAGGGCTATCAAGGAAGACAAAAAGAAGGTTAAAGGTCGCAGAAGCGCTCCTTGCTCTGCAATCGTTCTATCAAAGCCCTTATCCTAAAAGAGAGATTGATAATATCTGGGATAATTTAATGTTTTTTGATGAGCATACATGGGGAGCAACATCAACATACGGACTCGAATCCCCTATAGCAAAAGGGAGCTGGGCGATAAAGTCTTCCTTTATTTATAATGCCGTCGTAGAGGCCGAAAGGCTTCTGAAGAAAGCAAAGATTCTGACTAATAGGAAAGATTCTGCAGGGAAAAAGGACGTTTTTAATTTAGAATTATTACTACTTCAGGAACACAGTGACTCACTTAAGGAGATAGTTGTATTTAGCCCGTTCTTTCAGAGCAGAAAATCTCTTATTTCTTTTACAATGGGCCGTGAAGCATTGAAAGAAAAGTTTCATGTTAAAGATGGAAAGGAGATTTTGCCGATTCAGGTAGAAAAGATAGATAGAGAGGTTCCATGGAAAAAAGAAGAAGCAAAAGTTTCTTTTGTAGCCACCATTCCATCTTTTGGCTATAAAACCTTTGAGGTGATTTCCCGGGGTTCAGCTTATCAGTCTGATTTCTCTTTTGGAAAAGATAGCATTGAGAATAATTTTTATAAAGTTTCTCTTGACCATATCACCGGCGGGATAAAAAGCATCTATGATAAGCAGCTTGGAAGAGAATTGGTGGAGCAAAAAAGTCCCTATAGAGTTAATCAGTGTATCTATGAAGAGGCAGCCTTCGCCGGAGGAAAAAATCCTTTGGAACAGAGAGAGACAATTTTCAATGCTATCAAGTTTTATGGTGTTACTTCTGCAATAAAAGAAAGAGACACAAAATTTCGCAGGTTTAGTCCAACAATTTCTGAAATAAAGAGAGGCAAGGATGGCACTGTGATGGGCAGCTTAATCTCAGAGGCCAAGTTAAGAAAATGCCGTAAAATCATCCAGGAGGTTATTCTTTATCATGACCTGAAGAGAATAGATATAGTGAACACCATCTTCAAGGAAGAAACCCTAAATCCAGAAGCTGTTTATTATGCTTTTCCCTTTAATTTTAAGAATCCAGAGATAAAATTTGAAATTGCCGGGGCATCAATGAGACCGGAAATTGACCAATTACCCGGTTCAGCCAAGGATTATTATTCTATTCAGGACTGGGTCTCTATTTCAGATAAAGATTGTAGTGTAGTCTGGACTGCAAAAGAGGCTCCTCTGGTTCAGTTTGGGGAAATAAATACAGGAAAATGGCTTAGTAATGTCCGAATAAAAAATGGCACTCTTTTCTCATGGATAATGAATAATTACTGGTTTACGAATTTTAGGGCAAGCCAGGGAGGAAAATCTGTTTTTCATTATTCCCTTACAAGTTGTAAAGGGAAGATTAATAACTCAACAGCTTCTCTCTTTGCCCAAGAGTGCAATAACTCCTCAATTAGTCTAGCAATTGATAAAAACCTAAAAGTAGCTTTGCCGAAAAAATACAGTTTTATTTCTTTGGATAAGAAAAATGTTTCTCTTTTAGCCTTAAAAGGGGCTGAGGACAAAAAAGGATTGATTCTTCGTCTAATAGAGACAGATGGTAGGGATACTGTTATAAAAATAACCTTACCGTTTCTTGAAATTAAAAAGGCCTATCAAACGAATCTAGTGGAGGAGAATCAAAAAGAAATTTCCGCAGGAAAGCATTTAATAAACATGTCTATTAAATCATTTGGTATTGCTACGATCAGGATTCAGCGCTTTGAAAAATCCTAAGTTCTAAATTTCAAATCCAAATAAATTCCTAAATGCCCTGAAAAAAGTGATTGTTACTCTATATCAAATACGCTAAAATAGCCAAAATAGTAAAGACAGGTGTCATTGCGATTTGTGACTGCAAGATGCATTCTATGAAGATTAATTCAAAAAATTTGTTTTTCGTTATTCTCTCAATACTTTTTATCAGTGTCCCCCTCTATTCAACACCAAAGATAGAAAATATATTAGCACTAGAAAAAGCCGGGCTGTCTGAGGAAGCAAAGGGGCATTATGATAAGGCATTTGCATTGTATGAAAAGCTAATTAGAGAGACTTCCGATGGCGTACAGCAGGAGATATATCTAAGAAGAATTTTTGATATGCGTTTCAGTATCAGTAATAAAACAAACGTCTTAAAAATCTGTAAATATATAAGAAAAGGCAGAAAATCTAACCAATCACTAAAATCTCTTGCTAAATGGTTTATGCTGCAGCTATACCTTGAGGACGGAAAAATTGAGGCGGCAAAGAGCTTGTGCAAAAAACTCGGTTTTATTCAAAACTGGTTTGCAATAGGTCCTTTTGACAATGATGGGAAAACAGGTTTTGACAAAGAATACCCGCCTGAGACGGAAATAAAAATTTCTTCCGAATATCAGGGTAAGGATAGAGAAGTAAAATGGAGACATATAAATATTGAATCTCCGTCAGGATTTGTTGACCTTGGAGCTATTTTCAGACCAAATAAAAATACGTGTAGTTACTTACTAACATTTGTTAAATCAAGCAAGAAAAGAGAAGTTGCATTTAGAATGGGACACGATGATGCAATTAAGATATGGCTAAATAACAGCTTAGTTTTTAGCAATAATAATTATCATGCTGCACGATTTGATCAGAGTCATGCAAGAGTCCTTCTTAACAAAGGATGGAACAAAATCCTGATTAAGCTCTGTCAAAAACAGGAGAAATGGGGATTGCTTTTTAGAATAACATCTCCAAATGGCAACCCTATATCAAGACTAAAGGTCAGGGCAAATCTGCCCGCAAAGATAGCAGAACATGTTCCTGTGGAAGATACTGTCAGAACTGACTCAGGAAGTATATCCTGTCTTGAAGAAAGCATCAAAACCGACGCGGGTAATGCGCAACTCTATTATTATTTATCATATTTATACAACAAAAGTCTGCCATATGACGAAACCGAACATAAGGATTTTCTATGTATAACAAAGGCTATTCAGCTAAATCCCAATAATCCCTTTTACACCCATCTTGGAGCAAATCTTGCAGATCAACCAAACAAAAGAAGAGAGCTGCTGGAAAAAACGATTAAATTAGATCCTTATTTTATAATAGCATTTTATCAATTAGCGGAATATTATTTAAATGCCGATAATCTGACAAAAGCTCTGCATACAGTTAATAAATGTCTTGATATTAATCCATCATTTCTCCCGTCAATTTGTCTAAAAATCTCTATTTACTCAAAACAAGGATTAACCCCGCTTATTTCTCCTTTGCTTGAAGAGGTAAAAGATGCTCCTACACATAAGAAAGAAACACGGAATAATATAATCCGCTATTATGAGTATCATCGTTCACAGGAAGAAACCTTAGCACAACTCCGAAAGCTTTCAGAGATAGATTTTACAGATAACTGTGCAAGAGACAAGATCGTTAAAATTTTACTAGATACGAGCAAGGATTCAGAAGCATTGAATAGACTATGTGAAATGTCGGCCTTGAGTCCGTATGATACGAGCATATATCTTCGCAGAGCAAAGATATATGCTAACAGATACCAATTCCATAAAGCCATTAAAGTATGTAATCAAGCAATTATTATCTGTCCAGAGAACTATGAAATACTTTCAAGTTTAGGACTTCTGTATCGACGCATTGGTAATTACGAAAAGTTTGAGGGGTTTGTCAATGAGGCGTTGAAAATAAAGCCTGACTATACATGGCTCAGAAAATACGCTGAATTTGTGAGTCCAAAGAAAGAAGCGTATGAAGAGAATTTTACAGAGAACATAGCAGCAATAATCAATTCTGCAAATAACCTAAAACAGACTGATAGCGAAGCTGTTTATCTACTTGATAAAGCAATCTCACGGGTATATATGGATGGCACTTCGTCTGAATATATACATCAAGTCATTAAAATTCTTACAGATAAAGGCGTAAGGGATTTCAATCATCTCAACATATATTATGTGCCTGGAGACCAGGAAGTTATTATTAAAAAAGCATGCATTATAAAAAAAGATGGAACAATAAGAGATTATTATAAATTCTCTGACGTGTCCACATCCAGCCCACAGTACAGAACATACTATGATTACAGAAGAAAAACCATTAAGTTTAGTTCTCTTGAAAAAGGGGATATTATTGATTTTGAATACAATGTCAACGATATAGGGGGCAATATATATGGTGATTACTTTGGAAATATGTTCCTGTTTAAAGATACAAATCCTATAATTTTTTCTAAATACATTCTCATTGCTCCAAAACGCCGCAAATTTTATTTTTATAGCCCAAAGCTCCATATCATTCCCCGAAAAATTTATGATAAACATGCAGATACTATTAGCTATATTTGGGAGAAAAGGAACATTGGAAAAATAGACAAAGAGTTGAGTATGCCTCCTTACCAAGAGATTACTCCGTATCTGCTTATATCTACATTTAAGGATTGGACAGATATGGCCAGGTGGTACGCTGATCTTACAAGGGATCAGATGGAATCATCTCCTGAAATAAAAAAGATAGTAGCCTCATTAACAGAAAATAAGAATACAGAAATTGATAAGATTGAAGCTATATACAATTATGTTGTTAAGAAAATTAGATATGTAGCTCTGGAATTCGGCATACATGGTTATAAGCCATATAAAGCATGCCAGGTATTTAGCAGGAAATTCGGTGACTGCAAGGATAAAGCTCTACTGATTATGACAATGCTTAAAGAAGCTGGGATTCCTTCAGAAATTGTACTTGTAAGAACAAGATCCCTGGGCAGGTTTGATTTCTCCCAAGCCTCTCTTGGCTTATTTAATCACGCAATATGTCATATCAGACTTAAGGGTGGAAAAGAGCTCTGGCTGGATGGCACTGCTGAATATAGCAGTATCAATGAGATACCATGGATGGATCAGGGGGCTCGTGTGTTTGTAGTAGACCTGAAGCGGAGAAAGGGCATATTATCTGAAATACCTGTTAGCGCAGGCATTCATAATAATCGCATTTCAGATAAAAATGTATTATTAAAAAACGATGGCAGCGCATACATTGGCGGAACAGAAATAGTTAGTGGAGCATTCTGTTCTGGAATTAGATACTTCTTCCAAATTCCTTCAAAGCAAAAGGAGGAGTTTGAAAAATTATTAAACACCGTATTTGAAGGTGTGCAAGTAATAAATATCCATTTCCCTGATTTATCAGGACTGGATACTCCTATAAAATACAATTATGCTGTTAGTGTGCCAAAGTTCTTAAAACCTGTTTCCGAAGGCTTTTCATTTAATCCTGTTATGTTAAGGCACAAACTTACTCAAAGGTATGCTTCAAGTAGTATACGAAAACATGATTTCTTACTTTCGTATCCATTTATGGATAACAAAACAACTGAATTCTTACTCCCACAAGGTTATGAAGCAATTCACTTGCCTCAAGATGTTGAGCTGAAAAGTAAATTCGGCTCTCTATCAATGATATATGGTAAATTACCTGATAAGATTATAGTTAAAATAAAGCTTCAGTTAGATGTCTCAAGAGTTTTGCCTGAAGAGTATTCAGAATTTCGCAAATTTGTTGCAGACGTAGATAAGAACGAAAACAAGGAAATAATAATTAAAAAGATACCTGTGGCTGAATGATGAAAACAAGAAGAAAGAGACAACTTTGGAAACTTGAAGTCGCAGTTGTTCTAGCCGGAGTAGTTATGCTTATCTCTTTAGCTGACTGTAACTCGCTAAAACTCATTACATTTACTGACATACAAGGACATACTGAACCAACAGTTGTGGTAAAAAAAGAATATAGTTATCAAGAAATGCTAAAGGTTATTAAATCAGCTAAAGAATCTCTATGGATCTGCGACATTAAATATGAAGATAATCTTTCAGATGAGGTCAATCCCGGAATAGTTAATACAATTCTTCAAGCGGAGCAGCGTGGAGTAGATGTCAGAATTATGCACAGAGAGACAGGTACTCTCTGGCTTAATAAATTAAGGAGAGCGGGAATTGTAAATATCTTGGTCCCTCCGTGTGAAAGCAAGATGGTAAGAGAGAAATCAAAATATGTAATCGCAGATAAAAAAGTTGTGTTTGTGCAGGACGACAAGCTTGATCATCGTCCAAGAATAATAAGGCACTATTCGCGTGTTAGAGATTATATCATAGATTTTAGTGAGAGGTGGAATGAATCAGAGAGGAGAATTAGAAAATATGGTAACTAAATTAGTATATCTAAAATTGGGTTTATTGAGTCTTTTGGTCTTTTTATTAACAGGGTGCGCTTGTATCCCCGGAGGTATTTCAGCTTCAAGTACGCCTCTTAACAATAGGCCATATCATATACTTGGGCATACCTCGGCAACTGATAGTAGATTTCTTATACTGGGATTTATACCAGTAACAGGAAGTAACTCAACAAGAGACGCGCTTAATGAGGCAATTAAGGATGCTGGAGCTGATGCGTTAATTGATGTAACGGTAGAAGCATATGGACAATGGTTTATACTATTTTCCAGGGTAGTAACAAAAGTAGAAGGAATTGGTATTCGGTTTGAGCATTATAAGCAAGAGCCTGAGAATATAGGCGTAAAGAGCAAAAATACGGATAGTGAAGCTATTGCAGATTATATTACAGAAGCAGTAAAAGAAAAGAGAGAAAGAGAGAGCAAAAAGCAAAAGCAGAAAACGGATCCTGAAAAAACGGGAATGTGGGATAAGATTAAAATTGATTAACGTAGGAGCTCAAAAATGAAAGCACATAGCAAGTATTTGACAATCCTGTGTTTATTTCTGGTAGTTTCAATAGTTGGTTGCGGCGTAATTAAGAAACGTCCATCTAACGATCTTATTCGAGGCGCGTTAAAGTACAAATTACCTCCAGCGCTGAAAATAGTAGATTTGAAAGCAGATGAATGGAGTTCATCAGGTAAACTCGGAGAAATTATCACTATTTTTTCTGCGCAGGTTATTCCTAAAGAAGACCTTGTAGAACAGGTCGATTATATTGAAGGGACTTCCATTGTAAAGATTGTTTTTCCAAAAACAAAAAGCGTTCCAATTAGTGGTAAGGCGTTTGCCAAACAATTTGGAGATCAATGGGAAGTTCAAGTAGAAATTAGCGAAAAGCACAAAGTGCTGTATTTTGTAGAAGAACCAATATCAAAATATCAACCGGCAATTCTAGCAGGAAGCAAAGAAGCAGAGAAATTAAAATTAGCGGAGATAAACAAAAATTTGCTTATAGAGTCTAAAAAACTTGATGCAGAAAAGAAGTTGGAAGAAAAAAAAGAGCAAATAAGACAGCAACAGCTTGAAGAAGAAGGACAAAGGGATCTTGTTTTACGAAGCAAAATGTTCTCAGCAATAATCAATGCACCAGGTCTTGTTGGAGGGCCAGAGAAAAAGATACGCGATTGGTATATCTTTATTGAAAACAAAGATCCTAAAAAACTTCTTTTTACCGGTACTATTATTAAAGAACTTATAATTGGTGGATCTGTCCCTTTTTCGGGTAGAATTGAAAAGGGTGGGATAGCAGTCTTGGAAACAGTTGCCGATGACGAAACAAAAAATATTATACTTAACCAGGTAGATGTAACCGGCCGTGTGACAGGAAGATACTTTGCTTTTATGCCAATATCAGAAAATAAGGCAAAAGAAGTAAAAGGAACATTAGAATATATGAAAGCATGGGGCGAAAGAGATTTTATTATTAAAACACTGAGTAAAGAGGACGCCATACTACTTCTTGATCAAACTGAGTATTATACTCCAAAGGGAACAGCAACGAATTCAAGTTATCAAGATCATTCTATGATGTTAGATAATGATTTTAGTACATGGCAGCGTTTAGGTGATAAAACTGGATGGCTTAATGTTTATTTTAAAACGCCGCAAAAATGTATGGGAATTTTGTTATACAGACCCGGTTCCAAAACAATAATCAAATCCGCAAATATAAAGATTAATAATGGGAAAAGGATTTCCTTCTCAACTACAGCAGAAAAAGGGAGTCTTTTAATTCCTTTCACAAAAGAGGAATCTATTAAAAACATTAGGATAAATATTATCCAATCGGATAAAATCACTGGATTTGCAGAAATAGTTTTTATTTCTCGCTTGAAAGATAATAAGGGAAACTAAAATAAGAATAAACAAGCAGGAGGGAAAATGGAACAAAAAAAGGTTAAAAAATTTTCGCATTCGCTTTTTGGAATTATCCTTATTTGTTTTTTATTACCGTTTATAAGTGTTTCTTGTAACGGTCAGAAGTGTCTAACTTTAAGTGGGAGACAACTGATTACTGGCACAACTATTAAATATCCAAGTGGATTTGGTTATACCCAAGAGCAGAAAATAGATGGAGAGCCACTGGCACTAATAGTCTTTCTGTGCGCTACTGGTGGTTTATTATTGAGCTTTGCAAAACATAAAAGCGGAATTATCGGCACTACAATCAGTGGCGTTGCTGGCTTAATAGCCCTTTTGTCGCTTAAAGGAAAACTTAACAATGATATTGCAAGGGAAGGTATGGGATCTTATTTTGAATATCTTATAGGATATCAACTAATGTTGCTGTGCTTTCTTTTAGCTATAGGCTTAAGTATTTATCTTATTATAAATTATAAAGGGAACGAAAAGTTGTGAGTGATGGTTGGGGCGTTTTTTATTGTATTTGTTTTTTGATTTATTTCATTCCTACGTTTGTTGCGTTTTCCAGAGACCATGAAAATAAGGGGTGGATTACGTTGGTTAATATCATAATTGGTTGGACTGGTCTTGGTTGGCTAGCAGTGCTTCTCTGGGCAGGATTAGGAAATAAAGCGCAGAGGATTAAATCTTCTAATGAAGGGTCGAATGAGAAATGATGAAAAGAAAGGACAGTTTTAGATGAGATTATTTAAAATGTATTGGTTTAGATATTAAAATTATGAAAACCGAAGAATTAAAGCTCATAATCAAAGAAGGCGAAGGCTTAACGGTTGAGTTTAAGGAGAAATACACCTCAAAGATTAATCGTGATATTGTTGCTTTTGCCAATTCAAAAGGCGGATTGTTGCTTCTTGGAGTTAACGACAGTGGGAAAATAGTCGGTGAGATGCTAACGAACAAGATGAAATCTGAAATAAATACGATTGCCAGAAATTGTGAGCCGTCAATCCACATTAAGAAAATTCAGCAGGCTGAAGAGATTGTTGTTGTTGAGATCGCCGAAGGAGATGAAAAGCCGTATAGCTGTTCCGCTGGATATTTCCGCAGGCTTGACGCTGTTACGCAGAAGATGACACAACGAGAAGTGCACTCTATCTTCCGTGAGACGGGTACTATTTCTTTCGAGGACATCACTTGCAAAGATTTAAGCCTTAATGATATTTCATTTAAAAAAGTAAAATCATTTCTGCAGGTAGCGAATACATCCTATAAGGTTAGCAAAGCAAATATTCCTTCTTTTCTTACAAGTCTAAGCATATATAGGAAAGGCAAAATCAGTAATGCAGGGACGTTGATGTTTGCGTCTAAAGTTAAGAGATTTATCCCTCATGCAGAAAGTATTCTAGGAGCTTTTAAGGGAAGGGATAAGACGAATATTTACGACCGCAAAGATGTTCAGGATGATTTATTGACGCAATTTAATGAAGCTGAGACTTTTCTTAAGAAACATTTAAACGTAAGGAGCGAAATAAAAGGATTTAACCGTCAGGATATTTATGAAATTCCTCTGGACGCCTTAAGGGAAGCGGTAGTTAATGCGATAGTTCATCGAAATTATAGCATAAAAGGCACGAGTATATATGTAAGGATTTATGATGATCGCTTGGAGATAGAAAATCCCGGCGGGTTGCCTGATGGCGTTACAAAGCATAATTTCGGTAAATCATCAGTAAGAAGAAATCCAATTATTGCGGATTTATTCCACCGCATGGGTAAGGTTGAACGTATGGGCTCTGGAATTGATCGTATGAGAGATCTTATGCGTGAAGCCGGTCTGAAAGAGCCTGTGTTTGAAATGGGTGGGTTTTTCCGTGTTATCTTCTATCGCGACCCACGCTATTCGCTTAAAGTTGGAGAAACTAGGGAGAAAACTAGGGAGAAAACTAGGGAGAAAATATTGCGGTTGATGCAAGAAAATCCCGGGGTTACCACGAAAGAATTGACTGGAATGGTCGGGATAACTTCCAAAGGAATAGAATGGCATATCAAAAAGCTAAAAAAAGAAGGCTTTATTAAGCGTATCGGCTCGGCAAAAGGTGGACACTGGGAAATAATTAGATGAGATTATTTAAAAATTTCGCTCTAGTAATACTTATATGCTTAATAACAGCAAACGCAACTGCTGATTCTTTGTCTCGAGGCTGGAAGGCTCTTTATCAGAACAGGTATGACGAAGCCATTGAATATTTCTCTAAAGACATTGGCCAGAATAAAAATGCAGTGTCTGCATATGAGGGGATGGCTTTTGCCTATGAAGCCAGAGGTAAATATGACGAGATGCTGAATAGCTGGCTGAAAATATTAAAGGAGGATCCTGATTCTGCAAGAAGCACGGTTATATTGCAAAGCATGTTGAACTCATCTAACAAGTTTAATAAGTTAACGGATTATAAAAAAGCTATTAAGGTTCTTGCGAAGACATTAAAAAAAGGAATAAGTAATCAGAGAAACAAGTTTCTCATAAAACAGGTTATTGTAAAATTCTATAACCTCACTCATCAGTTAAAAAAGGCTGAAAAAATATATGCTTCTTTTGGATATGTAACTGAATGGGCAGTAATAGGTCCGTTTGGCAGATTTGGACGCTCATGTTTCTATGAGGAATTTCCTCCAGAACAAGAGATCAAATTCGATGCCAGTTATCAGGGATATACCGGAGAGATTCGCTGGAGACGTTTTGATGGCATCTTCAGAAATGGCTTAGTCGACTTTAAACAGATAGTTAAGCCAAATGTTGGATGTGCTTATGCGCTGACGTTTATATATTCTCCTTTTAGGCAGGATGTGATTTTCAAGCTCCAAACACCGCATGCTTGGAAAGCATGGGTCAACTATCAATGCGTCTCTGTATGTGACAGATATAAGAATTTCTATCCTCTTACTAATTCGTTTCCTGTTTCCCTGGAGGAAGGGTGGAATTCTCTGCTTATCAAGTCTGTTTGTGATGTAGAATTAGGCAGCTGGACACTTAAGTTAAGAGTAACTGACCTGAAAGAAAAAAACTGTACAAATCTAAAGTTTACGGATAACTTATCAACTGCGTCATTGCGAGGAGTTCCAAAAGTCCCGAAAGCTTTCGGGAGTACGACGTGGCAACCTGAAACTGAGTTGCTTCGGGAGTCTCTCCCTCGCAATGATATTGAATGTTTAGATGATAAAGCGCTGAATTATTACTATACCGGCATGCTTCTTTATTTCCAAGGACTGCAAGATAAGGGGATAAAATACCTAAAGAATGCGGTAGAGCTTCAGCCCAAATTCTCAGGATTTTTGTATGCAATCGGCAAGACGTATGAACAAGCCAGATTTCTCCCAAAAATAGAAAGAGAAAACAAAGCAAAGGATTTTTACAATAAAGTTATCGAATATGACAGCCAGTATGTACCCGCTTTAGGAGCCCTGGGCCTATATTTTGAGAGAAACAAGTTGTATGAAGAAGCAATAGAGAAATTTAGACATACAATAAAAATAAATTCTGAGTTTGCTCATGGCTATGTTGATCTTGGAAGAGTTTACAGGAATAGAGGATGGGATTTAGAAGCCACAAAATCCATTGATTTTGCTTTAAAAATCAATCCAGAGCTAAAAGATGCCTTAGTGCTTAAAGCAAAGTTATACACTGACAGAACCCAGTTTAATAAAGCAGAAAGGATCTATAAAAAAATCGGCAATATACCTGTCTCTTTATTACTCAGGCAAGGCAAATATGATCAGGCAGTAGAGCAATATAATGCCAGTATAAAAGCTAATCCATTGAGAACAGATCTACGGCTGGAATTGGGTAGATTATATTCTAAATTGGGAGACCAGAGAGGCGCATACAAACAGTATAAAGATATTCTGGACATTATACCAACATACAGTATGTGCTATAAACTATTGGGAACCCTCCTCTATGCTGAGCATATGACTAATAGTGCAATAGAAGCATGGGAATCTGCCTTAAAGCTTAATCCACGTGATTATGAACTCAGAAACCTGTTAGCTGAAATAAAAACAAGTACAGCACCCTATACTTTAAAGAAATTTAATACAGTAAAACTAATTTCGGATAATAAAGATCTGAGCGAACTTCCCAATGCCTACACTGCTGCTTTATATAATGGGAAGGTTATAATTCTTAATACAGACGGCAGTTACAAGGAGATAGTACACAGGATAGTTAAAATCCTCAGTGAAATAGGGATAGAAAAATATGGTGAAATTTACATCCCTGGGAACCTGGAAGAATTAAGGGTATTCCTTAAAGACGGAACAATATTGGAACCTGTAAAGATAAAGGGGAAAAATACCTACTCTATTCATGGATTAGAGAAGGATGCAGTGATAGAGTATAAATATACAGTCGAACATAAATCATATAATATTGCTAAAGATTATTTTAGATTACCTCCATTCTATTTCCAGGCATTTAATGAAGCTCTCCTCTGGTCTCGTTATACCGTAATATTACCCTCAGACATTAATGTGTCATATATATCTAAAAATTTAGGGGGGAACATAGTAAAGGAAGAAAAAAACTTGGAAGGCAATAAAAAACTTGTTCAGTTCGAATGCCATAACATTCCAGGTGTTACAGAAGAGGTTATGATGCCTCCAGAAGAAGATGTATTACCAAATATTATTATAACGGCTTCTATGAAATTGGATAAAGTGAGTGATCTATACAGAAGTTTAATTATGGGAACATCTGTTGTTACGTCTATACTTAAAGACACAACTTATGAAATTATAAAGGCTTGTAACACCCCTCATGAAAAGGCAGAGGCAATATACTACTATATAAACAGGACTATTAAACATAACAGCGCTAAGTTTGAACCTGCAATATCTACGTTAGCAGAAAAAAGTGGAAATAAAGCTATTTTGCTAAAAGTAATGTTGGATATAGCAGGGCTGGATGCAACTTATGTTCTTGTAAGACCCAATACATTTGCAAAAATGGCTACACCCTATTATGGCGCTTTTTCAACACCACTTGTAAAACTTAATCTTCAGGGGAACAATGTTTGGCTTGACATAAGCAACAAATATCTTAAGTTTGGCGAAATTTCTTCGAGTTTAACAAATGGAGATGCACTTGTTTTTAATACAACTAATTATCAGACATGCAAAACTCCTCCCTTGGATCTTTCAGCTAATGGCGCAGAAACAAGTCTAGTTATAAATATTAACAGAGATATTAACGGAAAATCTGATTGTTTGGCAGAGGAAACCTATCCGGGCAATTTATCCGGTTTATTTCGCCTTGTTTTTCTTGAGGGCATAGAAAAAAATCTATGGGGTAAATATATTGAAAAAGGTCTGGCAAACTCCTTTGGAGAGCCTGTATTAGAAAAGGCAGAATTCCCAAATATAGATAATCCTGAAGAGCCATTTCGTATAAAATATAAATTCAAGATATCCGATTTTCTCCAACAGGTATCGGGACAAGATGATGAGTTTATATTCAACCCTATTCCTTTTAAACTTGAACTCAGCAAAAAATATATACAAAAAACCCAGCGAAAATTCCCAATCAAAATAAAGCTTGAATTTACTCCTCTATATCTAGATCAGCAGTTTGATATAAATATCCCTGACAATTTTATCATTAAGGATACGCCTCAAGATATTACTGAAGAGAGTAAATTTGGTAAATATCTAGTTAAATTTACTTTCAATAAGAACACACTGAAAGTAAAACAGCACTTTGAACTTTTCCCTCAAGAAATCTCTGCCTTGGATTATCCCAAGTTTGTAGATTTCTGCCGCAGGATTGATGCTCTGGAAAAGAAAACTATTTCGCTTCAGATAAAAACGGTCTCTGAGATAAAATAACTATTTTTTAACAGAAAAGATAATTGTGTGTAAGAGATTAACTATGAAGAAACATAAAAAAACTGAGAATGATGCAAAACGCATGTATTGGAAGGATCAGATGGAGAAAGCGTATACAATGATGATGGATGTGCGTAATTATCCAGTTGAGGAATGTATGGAAGCATTAGTCTTATTGCAAGAGGCTGTTTCAGGGACAGGGGTAGACGTTGTGTTTTCAACAACGAAAATTTCAAATAAATACAATCGCCTATTTTACCTTCGTGAAGGATTGCTTGATGATTTTCTCAAAATAGCACAGGATATGAATGATAATGACTGGGTATTGAAAGTGGAGGATGCATTTCGGACCCTTCAGATGCAAAGACATCTTGCACGCGCAGAGTACACCTTTGATGTTATTCTAAATCGTGTTATATGGGAATCCAAGGGTACTATCCCATCGTCTGATTTTCTTATGCGTCGTCTCACTGCTCTCGTTGCCACTACGGCTAAAATAGGAACACACATTTCTGGAAGCGCAATTGACATTTCTGTTCTGGATATGAATACGAGGCAAGAGATTGATAGAGGTGGTCCATATATAGAGCTTTCAGAATTAACGCCTATGAATTCTCCGTTTGTCTCCAGGAAAGCCCGGGAAAACCGCATTAAAATCACAAATATAATGAGCCGTAACGGCTTTACAGCCTACCCGTTTGAGTTCTGGCATTATAGTAAAGGAGACGCATATGATCACTATTTAAATAAAACTGGCAGGTCTGCTCGTTATGGGCCCGTAGACTGGGACCGGAGTACAAATACACTAAACCCCGTTCCTGATCCATGTAAGCCACTAATTACACTTGATGAAATTCAGGAACACATAAAAAAGGTAGTGGAACGATCCGATTTACAGAAAACAGATCGCTCTGTTATCTATTAAAGAGGAAATTATGAAAATTATCCCCAGACCTAAGCATGTAACAATTTCCACAGGCAGGTTTTGTCTGCGGAAAGATACTGAAATCTTTATCGTTGATAGACCTTATAGAAAAAGAAAACAATAAGTGGATTATTCCAGAATTCGAAATTAGGGATTTACCTCAGATATCGTTTTAAACTTTTATAAAACCCCTCGTGGGTATTTAGTGCGATCAAATATCTAACTTTGGAATCCCACTGGTAAGCAAGGAGCAATAGTTGGGGACCTACCTTAAATTTATGTATCCATATCCCCTTTAAATCTCCCTTTTTTTGTTCGCCGACTTCAGGATTTTTGATAAGCTTTTTAATTTCTCTATCCAATACTTCTATTTGATTTTTATGAAGTTTCTTTTTCTGCCTAGAGAATAAAGGAGATTGTAAAACAGGAACCGTCACTTAGCCTCTCCAAAAACATAGGGAGTAGCTAAACCATGGTTTATTTCTTCCCTTCCTTGCAGAATATCATGGATAAAGGACAGCGAAAGCTCTGGATTATCTTCTGCTATTTTCCCCATCTGCGCCCAGTATTCTATCTGTTTAGCTACAGATCGATGCTCAACTTTTGCAT
This sequence comes from bacterium, assembly GCA_030652805.1. Lineage (NCBI taxonomy): Bacteria > bacterium. Next base: position 27,811 of record JAUSPT010000076.1, read on the forward strand.
AAATTCTAGCTGTGGCTAAAAGTTCACTTGATATTTTAACCGCATTACTCATATAACTCCCTCCATTTTCAAAACATTATACTATAAAATGCAACCTTTTGCAACTTATTATTCTTCCGATTCATAAGAGTCTATGAGGATTTCTCTGCCTTTACTGCCTTTGAGGTGGCCTACAATGTCTTCAGCTTCCATCATATCAATAAGTCTCGCCGCTCTTGCGTATCCGATCCTGAGACGGCGCTGCAGGACCGACGAGGAAGCCTGACGTGTATCTAAAACTACTTTGACTGCATCTTCAAACAGTTCGTCTTTTTCAAATAATTCCTCTTGTCCATTTTCAACCCGAGGTTCTTCTAGAATCTCCTTCCTGTATGAAGGGCCCGCCTGCTTCTTTAGGAAGTTAACCGTCCTTGATATTTCCTTATCAGATACAAAGCACGCCTGTGCCCTCACAGGCTTTGGTAAGCCGGCAGGCAGAAATAACATATCTCCTTTGCCAAGGAGAACCTCTGCTCCATTCATATCAAGAACAGTTCTGGAATCCACCTTAGAAGAAACCTGAAACGAGAGTCTACATGGAAAATTAGCTTTAATAACACCTGTTATTACATCAACAGATGGTCTCTGAGTAGCCAGAATAATATGAATTCCAGCAGCTCTTGAGAGTTGCGCCAGTCTTGTAATTGAATCTTCAACATCTCTACGCGCTACACTCATTAAATCTGCTAATTCGTCAATAATTACAACAATATACGGCATGTTCTCCATATGTTCCTGAGATCCATTTGATTCGGAAACTATCTTGTTATATCCAATGATATTGCGTACGCCTGCTTTTGCAAGCTTTTGATATCTATCCTCCATCTCTCCCACGATCCATTTCAAAGCATTAGCTGCTTTCTTTGCATCAGTTACTATTGGAGTTATGAGCTGAGGAATATCTGAAAAAGCAGCTAATTCCACCATTTTTGGATCTATCATCAGAAATTGAACTTCAGTTGGATATGCGTTATATAACATGCTCATTATAAGACTATTAATACATACAGATTTGCCTGACCCGGTAGTTCCTGCAATTAAAATATGAGGCATATCTTCAATATCTGCAACCAGGCATTCTCCCTGAATATCCTTTCCAAAGGCTAGTGCAAGTTTTGACTTAATATCCCTAAAAGCTTTTGATTCCAGTACTTCTCTCAGATACACAGGCTGCCTCTTCTTATTTGGGATTTCAATCCCTACAACATCCTTTCCAGGAATTGGTGCAACAATACGTACGCTTTGTGCTTTGAGATTCAAGGCTATGTCATTTGCAAGGGAAACAATATTATGCACCTTTACGCCGGGCGCAGGTTGCAGTTCATAACTCGTAATAACAGGCCCTTGATTGATCTGAGTAACCTTTGCCTCTATGCCAAAATCATGAAGTGTATGTTCCAGTATTTCAGAGTTTGAATCTAACATGCCTGCATCATCGCTCGCCATCTCAGACTCTGAAGGTAATTCTAATAGTGTTAATGGCGGTAACTGAAATACATCAGGCTGAACTGAAGCAACAGTTTCTTTAGATACAGACTGGTTTTCTGAAACATCTTCTGTTTGAACTTGTTTTAGTCCTGTAGTTCTAATCTTTCTTGTAACATTTTTATTAATAATTAAGTCCTTTTTTGAGAATTTGTGGACAATAAATGAACTAAAAACAGAGAGAGAAAACTCTGTACATAATAGAAAACCTGAAATAAACACTGTTACTGTTACAATATAAGCTCCTGTTTGCTGCAGATACATTTTCAGCTGTTCCGCCAAAAAAACCCCTAATATGCCGCCTGCTTTAAACCTGCTTGTCAAAAGAAAAATTTTTAATGACGGCACATTGATCAGTGCAAATAAAGATGCTCCTCCACATAGAAGCAAAACTATTCCCAGTATTTTCACATATAGATTCTGTGACGGTTTCTGTCTGAATTTATTGATACTTGAAATAAAGCTTATAAGAGGGACAAAATAGGCTGCAAATCCCAGAGCGAGAAAAAGCCCAAACCCAATATATGCCCCGGTTATACCAATATAATTGTGCGCAGGACTATTAGGAGTTGATATATTAAATGCGATATCAGCTGAATCATAGGATTTTAAGCTAAGAAATATAAGAATGCTAAAGGCAAGAAGCAGGACTCCAATTAAGTCATTTCTCTGTTTTTCTTTCAAAAAAATAAACAAGTTTATAGCCCTGTATGCCCAAATCCTCCCGCATTCCTGGAGGTTTTGGTTAATTTGTCAACTATGCCCTAAATTGAATGCTCGGCGAATTACGTTATTGCAGGCGTTAGCGAAGCAATCTCGCTCGTACCACTTATGAATTTTTCAACGCTTTTTGTTCTGGTTTTGTGATGGTTTTTATCATTTTGTGTTCCATCCTCTCCCAATGTACCACAACACACAACCTACGGTCATAGCATATTATCCCATTTTTGCAAAATTAATCTACTATCCTCTTAAACAGAAACTCATTACATCCAATTGAATTTGTTCTATTGCATTTTAATAAATCAAATCCCCGTGATTCTATATATGAACATACTTCCTTATATGGAGCGAATTCATATGGGAATCCCCCTGCCCAATCAACGGCATCATAATAAATAGACATTCCCCTTTTTTCCTTAAATGGATGTTTGAATTTGATTAGTCTCGCTAGGACTCTGGGAAGAAAAATAATCCATACCATAATGCTTTTCTTGATCCTTCTTGATTTATTGTACAAGCGTTTATATTTCAACCAGAAATTTGACATCAGCGTCTGGTTGTAAATAGCAATACCAAATAGACCATTAAGCTTGACTAAGTCAGTTGCACTATTTATCGCTTCCCACATCCTGCCTGTATGATGCAGAACTCCCCAAGCATAAACAATGTCAAACTTCCCTAATCTAGAAATAAAATCATTATTAACAACTGAACCTTCAAAAACTTCCCAATTCTCAGGATTGTTTGCTTTTTTGCGGAGATGTCTACAACATTCTACTGAGAAAGTGTCCAGATCAAAACTAACAATCTTATCAGCACCAAGACTAAAAGCAGCATAGGAAAAAAGACCGCTGCCACAACCCACATCCAAAAAGCTTTTGCCCTGCATATTCTCTAGCCCCAAAAATTCAGTAAGGGATAATTTTGCATTTCTAAATTTATCCTCACTAAGACTTATTAAAAAATTTTGCCAATTTTTACCAAATGAAAAAGTTATCTTTTCTTGCACAAATAATTCCCAACTTTTTATTCTACAATTATAAGCAATGAGTAAGATTGAAAACTCTGCAATCCATGCATTTTTCTCTGGTAATATTTTCCATCTATAATTCTTTCTTTATAGAATTGAGATGTTTCAACCTGCGATTCATTTCCATATTTCAATTGTGTGTATAATGGAGTTTTATTGTCATAAGTTTCCTGTATCTTTGATAAGTTATTAATTTCAGCAATAGTCTTTTGTGGCTGAACCCAACTAGAAGATCCACCTCCATACCAATGTAGAGAAGCTAACTTTGCGCCTACATTACCATTAAGCCCAAAATTTCCAATTGCAGAAGATGGAGATACATGAAAGTCTATTGTATACATAGGAGAATTAGAAGAAGTGCTCCAGCTTCCCCAATGATGCCAACTTTCATTATTCCAATTATAGCTAGCATTAGATCTAAACTTAGCAGCTACTATTTTTAATCCCTCAATTGGTATTTGATTACCGATATCATAGGAAAACAACAGTCTATATGCCTGAAGACTCGTATGACTATATATTTCAGGATTATCATCTGAGAATATAAAGCTACCAGGTCCCCATCCACCAGCTTGTCCCCAAGTAATAGACTCTGGTGTGCCATCATAATAAATGTCATGTGTTCTATATCTGCTCTCTATTAAAGACGGGCTTATTACAATAGGATTTACCATTAACGCATTATTACCGTTTCCCGTTCCGTCTGAAGCAGAGATAATTAGAAATAGATGATTATCTCCTATATTTCCATCTTCTGCTTTTATTACTACACCTGATATTGATCCTGTTCCATCTACAAGTTCCAATGTCTCCAGCTTCTCTCCGCCTACGTATAATTCATACCCTGACGTATTTATTCCAAAACTTACCTCTCCAGTGTAATCGTTCTTTTCCCACTCTTCAGGGGCGATACAATTCGGATTGATCTTCTCTTTTCGCCATTCATCAATGCTTTCCCCTACATTAACATAATGCCACCAGCTCTCTGTGCCTTCTTTCTTATCTACATATCTTTCGCCCTCTACCTCTGGCTTTGTTTCCGATGTTCCATAGTTATAACACTGAACTTTTATTGTGAATGTTTCTGTTTGTAATACAGGACTGCCTGTTTCTACATATTCCGGGGAGAGTTGGACGTGGAAGTAGTAGGGGGGGATTTCTTCCATTTCATCAAAAACTTTTCCAATCGTTACGCTTGACTCCTGCCCGAGTCCTCCGCTATACGCAAGTGTAAATTCTATCTTGCTGAAATCATCTTGTTTAAACTCATCCTTTGCATATTCAGGCATTTCTATTATTGCATCGTTTATCACCCACTCTTTCGTCTCCGCTCCGTTGGGAAGTTCTGTTACTCCTGTCTCAAGAAGCTCAGAGAGACTTTTTGTGTTTCCAAGTTGCGCATATTCCGTTTCACTCTTCTTATACATCAACACAAAACTACCACCGCTCATCCCCTCGCCGGAATCGTTTTTTATCTTCAGTGTTATATCATAGCTCCTGTTATCAGCACTTTCCCTCTTTGCTTCCTTCTTTGTAATCTCCAGCTTCCCTCTGAAAAAGTGATTGAGCAGTCCCGCAGAATAGCCAACTGAGCGGGGAATTAAATATTGAGAGTATTCTGCATGGCATTTATTATTTAGCGAGTATACTTCCTTGCCAGTTTTTTTCTTTGATTCAAAATTCCAGTAAGAATACGCAGTCAAATAATTAAAAGGATCTACGCTTTGAGCAGGTTTATAAGCATCTTTTATTATCGATCGCGTATATTTGATAGTAGGACTGTGTGTATTTCCCTTTTTGTCTTCAAACGTGTATATCTCTTCCCACCTATCCGGATAAATATTATTTTTAGGGTAAAGATAAGCGTTGAGTTTATCATCAAGATTTGTATCTTTGCTTAAAAAATTGAAATTAGTAAATTCTGCCAATCCAATTCCTATATCAGCTCCCGGATTTTGTGGAGACCGTTTCTCGTCCCAGAGGTATTTTACATCATCATTTGAAAAACTTACAGCTTCATAACTGCCTGTTGGCAATATTGCAACATTTTGCTCTGCCCATGTCTCATAAGGATCACCCGGTATATGTTGGTCATTTCTCACATGCGCAGGAACTGCCATATCTTCTAATAAATGCATACTACGTCCAAGAGAATGGAACATTAAACCAAAATTCACTGACCTTTTTAGTTTTGTGTCTGCTGTAAGTGCGTTATATAAATAGATTTTTGCAATAGAATATTTATCATCTGTCCCTCTCACCATTGCGCTGGTAAGCCCAAACAAACCTCCGCCTGTCGTTGGATCATAGAAATGGAAACGACAGTTACGCGAAGGGATATCTTCGCTCCATCCACCTGAAGTTATCAAATCGCTGTACGTCCCTTCAAATCTCTTAACAATAGTATTGCCATCTTCCTGAAGTTCTGAAAACTGTATCTTGAATCTTTCGCTTGATTTTAGTTTCCATTCATCGGTTACAACGTTATTTATTTTTGATTTGACACTTTCAATCGCTTCCTTTGTTATCCTGACGTGTGTTCTCTTTTCATATGCAAACAGATTAATCGAAAATATTAACGATAGACATATACCAATTGCACAAACCCACAATATGTTTTTTCTTTTGCCCATTTACTTATCCCTTTATTGTTCTTTTTTATGCCACAAATCAGAGGCTCTTTCTTCTTCTCTTTTAATAATTTCTATCCACTTTGTTCCTGAAAAGAATATTGACACATTAATCATATTGCTGACATATTCTCTTGTTCCCTCATACCCCTCAGGCAATTTTTTGAGTTTAATGGTAGGAGATTTCAGACCTCCAGACATACTATATAACCCTCTTGTTCTGCTAACGGTAAGTCTAGGAGGCCCTCCTAACGTGTATCCTCTTTTCCAAGCATTTATCCATAAATATTTACCATACCTCTTCTTTTTCTCAAAGGGATGAAATTCTCCACTCTTATCTGTCTCAAATTCTATAATCTCAGTTGTCCTTGAATTTGGTCCGCCAACATTTAATCGTTCACAAAAGGGTATTTTCTCCCACTTTATCACTACCCACGCTCCCTCAATCGGCTCTCCTGTGTTCGCATCAACCACCTGCATTGTCTCATAATTCTTCATCCACTTTGTGCCGAAGCCAAAAGAAAAAGCGGATGTTGTAAAAATAAAGATTAAAGCAAATGCTAGTAATGCTGTCTTTGTTTTATACATAATAAATCTCTCCTCTAAAATGATTGTAGCTTCCACTCCCCATTTTCATCTCTCTTAAAATAGATAAAATATCCTATTCCCTCCCCATCTTCTATTCTTGTTATTATGTATTCGGCAACATCTCCATTTATGGATATTAAAGTCATATCATCCATATCCTGAGCTATTTGAGGAAGTTCATCTTCTAAATCTGTCAGAATTTCTCTATATTTCTCTTTTACCTCTTCTGAAAAATATTCTAACGCGCCTTCTACATTTTTATCGGTTAGCTTGTCTTTCATCGGATTCAATGCAGTTTCTTCCGCAGACTTAATCGGTATCTCAACTCTCAATACCCTGTTATTTCCATTATCCGCTATGTATATTATTTCTCTCTTCAGGTCACTATCTATTGCAATTGCTGTTGGATTGTTTAGACTCAGGTTGTCAAATTTAGCTTCAAATGGCCTTTGAGACTCCGTCTCCTTTCTTGGCTCTGTCAGGAATTTCTGAACTCTCAGATTTCCATTGTCAATAACATAGATGTAATAAAGACTTACTGCCGCATCTACAGGATTTTGAAACTCGCCATCTCCTGTTCCCTCAGAACCTATAATGACATTCAAAGCACTGGCTGAACTCTCCTGTATCTGGTTATTTCCGCTGTCTGCTACATATATTGTCCCATATCCTGTTGATGTAATTCCTTTTGGATTACTGAATGGATGTTCTATGATTTCAGTATCGCTTATTGCTTCTTCCGTCCTGTCAAAATCTGTTATATACTTTCCTTGTCCATCAAATTCTATTACCTTATTTGCTTGATTATCTGTTACATAGATATTTATATCATTGATATTTGTATCATCATCAACTGTTATTCCCCATGGACTAATGAGCGTATCACTGACAATCCCATCTATTCCAAAATCTGTATCAAGCTGGTAGGCAAATAAATCCGGCTCTATTAATTTAAGTTTCTTTATACGGTTATTTCCTGTATCTGTTATATAAAGATTATTATCCTTATCCAGCGCTATTCCTTTTGGATCTATTATATTCTCAAGCTGAATATATGTTATGTAGGCTGCATCCTTATCATAAATGTATATTCTTGCTGGCCCTGATTCCAGTATGTATAGGTTTCTGCTCGTATCTATCGCTAAATCTTGCGGATCATTACTGGAAATCTCATTTAATATCTTTGCTCCTCCCTCTACTGTAAACGTCCATGTCTTTATTGCTGTGTTACCTGCAATGTCTTTGATTTCCAGTGCTACTGTATGTTCCCCGCTTTCTAAATCCTGAGCAGGAGCACATGTTATCTTTGTATCCGTTACTGTGGCATTACCCGTTACATCTTCGCCATCTAATAATAAATTAACTGAACTTACATCTATTCCTGATAGGCTATCCAAGTATTCTGCTGATATGGTTGGTTTTGGCTCCTCAATTGTACTTCCGTCTTCCGGCTGAAGATTTGTTATCACAGGTGGAGTTGCATCTACTGTGAAGGCTGATGTTGCGCTCGCTTTATTTCCTGCATTGTCCTTCACTTCAATAGAAATTGTATGTGTTCCGTCTTCAAGCACTATGGAAGGTGTATAACTTATTTTTCCTGTTATCTCATCATAACTTGCAGCTACTTCTACATCATCAAGCTTTAATATGATAGTTTCTTTATCTATCCCACTTGTTGCATCTTCTAATACTGCTGAGATCTCTGGCTGGTTGTTGTTTAGTAAAGCATTATCTGCTGGAGAAATATCCGAAATCGCAGGCGAAGTATTGTCTAAAATAAATGTTATTTCTTTAGATTCTGCTTTGTAGCCTCTTCTCCTGTGTGATCTATATGCAATTGCTTTGAGCTTGTGCTCTCCGTCTTCCTGAGACGAAAGATCTATATTGAACGTATGATTCCCTGACCTGTGCCACCAACGCCATGTTCTGTAACTTCCAGCTAAACTATCGTCTAAATATAAATCTATTATTCCTGCTCTGCCTTCCCATGATACATTTACATCTAAACTTGTTCCTCTTATGTATGAATTATCTTCAGGTGAAGTTATGTTGACTAATATTAGCGGCTTTTTAGGTCTTAATCTGAAGTTTAATGTATATGTTCTTCCTTTTCTTACATATATCCATCTGGAACTTGAGTAATATCCATTTACTTCGGCTTTTACTCTATATATCCTTCCCCAGAACCATACTTTAATATTCTTTATTGAATAATTACCACTTGCATTTGTTGTAGCTCTGTAACTGCCTGCCTGGACTGCTGCGCCAGATATGGCTTGATTTGTTAGAGAATCTGTTACCCTGCCCTGGATTGTTGCCGTTTTTATGGGAACTGGTTTGCGATTCTTTGACCACGGCCAACTATATGCAGGAGTTATGCTACCTAAGATTATTGAAAATATGAGTAAAAATACTGAAAGTTTTTTCATATTAGATTGTCTCCTTGAATGTTATGAACAAAATAGCATATAAATAAATGTGGTGTCAAATTTATAGTCCTGTATGTCCAAAACCTCCCGCATTCCTGGAGGTTTTGGCTAATTTGTCAACATACACTAAATCAGCTCTGCTAACTTTGTTAATTATGAGCTGTGCTATCCGATCCCCTCGATGGATTAAAAAATCCTTTTCCCCGAGATTCACCACTATAACACCTATTTCGCCCCTGTAATCCGCATCAATAGTGCCGGGGCTGTTGACAATACTTATCCCATGTTTAAGAGCAAGACCGCTTCTTGGCCTGACCTGTCCCTCATATCCGGGGGGAATGGCTATTTGAACACCTGTAGAAACCAGTTTAATTTCACCTGGCTTCAAAACCATATCTTCCTTAACAGCAGCTAAGAGATCCATGCCGCTCGCATGCTCAGTCATATATTTGGGAAGAGACATATCCTCTGCCCCAGAGATATGTGTTACCTCTACTTTTATCTCTTCCAAAACTAGCTCCTAATTATCTTGTTTTTCTTCATCCATTACTGCCTTGCGGCTTAGATTGATTCTGCCCTGGGAATCTATTTCCATTACTTTGACAGTTAGCTTGTCTCCAACCTTAACCACATCATCGACGTTTTTTATATATGCATTAGATAATTGAGATACATGAATAAGTCCTTCCTGCCCTGGAAGCACCTCTGCAAATGCGCCAAAATTTGTAACTTTCTTTACTACGCTATCGTATGTTTTTCCCACTTCCACGTCTTCCACAAGTTTCTTAACAATATCAATAGCTTTATCAAGCTGCTCTTTATCAGCGGAGGCAATAGATACCTTGCCTTGATCGTCAATATCAATCTTAACACCTGTATCCAAGACAATCTTTTTTATCGTTTTTCCACCAGGTCCAATGACTTTCCCGATTTTATCAGTATTAACCTGCATTGTAAAAATCCTTGGAGCATATAGAGATACTTCTTTACGCGGCTCAGAAATTGCATCTGCCATTTTATCAAGAATTTTTAAACGCGCTTCTTTTGCTTGACTTAGACACTTTCCCATAATTTCGTGAGTAATCCCTTCCATTTTTATATCCATCTGAAAAGCTGTTATTCCTTCTCTGGTACCAGTAACTTTAAAATCCATATCTCCAATATGATCCTCCAGCCCGCTGATATCCGTGAGTACAACAAACCTGTCTTCTTCCTTTATTAAACCCATTGCAACTCCTGCTACAGACTCTTTTATTGGTACCCCGGCATCCATAAGAGAAAGCACACCACCGCACACCGTTGCCATTGAAGAAGAGCCGTTTGACTCCAGAATATCTGATACTATTCTTACTGTGTATGGAAAATTTTCAGAAGAAGGCATTACCGGTCTTATAGCGCGTTCGGCAAGCGCGCCGTGACCTATTTCCCGCCTGCCTGGACCTCTGTTAGGCCTTGCTTCTCCAACACTAAATGCCGGGAAGTTATAATGCAGCATAAATGTTTTTTCAGAGTCTCCCCTTAATCCATCTATACGTTGTCCATCTTCAGATGTGCCCAGTGTTGTTACTGCCAGACTCTGTGTTTCTCCTCTTGTAAAAACCGCTGAGCCGTGCGTTCTTGGCAAAACGCCAATCTCACAGGTAATAGGTCTAATCTCTTCCGGCGACCTGCCATCGATTCTTTTCCCATCATCCAAAATTTTTCTTCTTACTTCCTCTTTTTCTATCTTATCAAAAACATAAGATATTGCGTTCTCCTGTTCAGGGTATTTCTCTGAAAGTTTGTCCTTAATCTCGGTCAACAAATTATCCAGAAGATCCCTGCGCTTGGATCTATCGGTCATCTTATTTGCCTGTAGTATCTTGTCTACAGCTAATTCTTTTATAGCGCTCTCCAGTTCTTGCGATATATTCATTATTTCAATTGTACGCTTAGTCTTACCGCACTTAGCTATTAATTCTTCAATTACTTCTGTAATCTTTACGATATGGGTATGCGCTACTTTTAAAGCATCTAAAGAGACTTCCTCTGATACTCCTTTCCCGTCCCCTTCAACCATTGTTATTGCATCCTTTGTGCCTGCAACAACAAAAGCTAACTCGCTCTGTTCAATCTGTTCATATGACGGATTTATAATAAATTCCCCATTGATTCTGCCTATCCTTACCGCTCCAATTGGTTTAAAAAAAGGTATATCAGATATTCCCATCGCTGCTGAAGCGCCAACCATTGCAAGAACATCAGGATCTGTGAATTCATCAGCAGACAGAACAGCTATCATAATCTGCAGCTCGTTCCTGAACATATCAGGGAAAAGAGGTCTTATTGGTCTATCTATCAGTCTTGAAGTCAAAATTTCTTTTTCTGTTGGCCTTCCTTCCCGTTTAAAAAATCCTCCTGGAATCTTCCCTGCAGCATATGTCTTTTCTCTATAATCAACAGACAATGGGAAATAATCCATCCCTTCTCTAGTTGTTTTAGAACAAACAACTGTTGCAAGAATAATAGTATCGCCGCATCTAACTGTAACAGCTCCATCTGCCTGTTTTGCAAGCTTACCTGTTTCTATAATTAAGTCTCTATCGCCTATTTTTACCTCTACCTTCTCATTCATATCTTCTCTCTTTCTTTTTTTATTGTCATTTTCTAGTTTCTATTTGCTTACTAATCCGGTCTATAAATTGTTTAATATCCATTCCCGCACAATCCCTGTTTCCGTGCTTTCTAACAGATACTGTCTTCTCTTTAACCTCCCTGTCTCCTATTATAAACATGTAAGGAATCTTATCCAGCTCTGATTCCCTTATTTTTAATCCTATTTTTTCATCTCTATTATCAAGTTCTGTTCTTATTTGGTTGCATTGCAACAAACTCTGCATTTCTTTTGCATAAGGAATATTATTCTCTCCTATCGTCAATATTTTAACCTGAACAGGTGAAAGCCATACTGGAAATGCCCCCCCATAATGCTCAATAAGAGTCCCCACAAACCTTTCCATGGAACCAAGAACAGTACGGTGAACCATCATTGCATAATGTTCTTTCCCATCTTCTCCAATATAGGTAACATTAAAACGACGCGGCAGATTAAAGTCAAATTGCACAGTTGGCCCCTGCCACAATCTGCCAAGAAAGTCCTTCATTTTTATATCAATCTTCGGACCATAAAAAACTGCCTCTCCCTCTTCAACCTCGTATGTCATTTTCTTCTCTTTCAATACATCTTCAAGGGCGTCTGTAGCATTCTTCCATTCTTCAAGACTTCCGGCAAATTTATTGCTTTTATCTCTTGTGCTCAAAAATACTTTATATTCGAATCCAAATGTTTTCATCATATAGTCCATAAGCTCTATTACTTCTTTTATTTCATTTTTAAGCTGATTCGAAGTGCAAAAAATATGTGCATCATCCTGAGTAAAACCACGAACCCTCAGCATACCGTGAAGCACTCCCGATTTCTCGTATCTATAGACTGTCCCGAGTTCTGCGTAACGTATTGGCAGTTCTTTATAACTACGTAATTTTGTTTTGTAAATCAATATATGTCCGGGACAGTTCATGGGCTTAATTATATAATCCTGAGAATCTATTTTCATTGGAGAATACATATTGTCTTTGTAAAAATCCAGATGTCCGCTGGTCTTCCACAAATTGATATTTGAGATATGAGGTATATTCACAAACTGATATCCGCGCTTCATATGCTCCTCATACCAAAAGTCTTCGATTAACCTGCGAATCATAGCTCCCTTTGGATGCCAGAAAATAAGACCTGCGCCTGCTTCCTTATGTATGCTGTATAGATCAAGCTCCTTTCCAAGTTTCCTGTGATCGCGCTTTTTGGCCTCTGCCAGTTTATTTACATACTCGTCAAGCTCCTCTTTTGTATACCATGCTGTGCCATATATTCTCTGAAGCATTTTCTTCTTCTCATCTCCACGCCAATAAGCGCCGGCAATACTAAGCAGCTTAAACGCCTTTATGTCATCTGCGCTTTCAACATGCGGACCGCGGCAGAGATCAATAAAATCACCTGTTTTATACAAGCTTACATTTTTATCAGGAATCTCATCAAGCAATTCTAATTTATACGCTTCATTTCTCTCCTTAAATATATTTTTAGCTTCATTCTTAGAGACTTCAATCCGCTCAAATTGGATGTGTTTATCTATTATCTTCTGCATCCTATTCTCAATCTTTTCCAAATCTTCCGGAACAAATGGAGTTTCTTTATCAAAATCGTAATAAAACCCATCTTCAATAGCTGGCCCTATGCCTATCTTTGCACCAGGGAATAGCTGCTGGACAGCTGAAGCCATTATATGGGTGGTACTATGCCGATAAACATCTAACGAGAATTTCATAGTGGGCGGTACTGGGCTCGAACCAGTGACCCCCTGCACGTCAAGCAGGTACTCTAACCAGCTGAGCTAACCGCCCTAAGCTGCGCTAGTATAACGAAAAGGAATACTGTTTACAAGCCAAATGTCAACCACATTTAGAAATGTCCGCTTTTAAAACATTTAGAAATGTCCTATTTTGTTAAGATTAGTAGTAGTAA